>NZ_JBIPNG010000257.1:0-9314 GCF_044373815.1 Prosthecobacter sp.
CAGCGCGATGTGTGCTGGATCCAGCTTATATTTGGCAGCGTTCTCCCGCACAAACTTCACCGCACTCAGCGCATCCTCCAACACATAGGAGATCGGCTCCTTCACCTTGTCCGCCGTCGCATCCTCCATCGTCCGCACCTCCACCGCGATCACCGCAATGCCATGCGGAAAAAAACGGTTCACATCCATCGCATGCTTCGACGCCTTCCAGATGCCGCCATACCACATCAGCACCGGAAACGGCCCGTTCCCCTTCGGCGGCAGGTGAATGTCGATCAGTTGATGCTCATGTGCACCATACGGCACATCCGCATACGTTGGCTTCGGCGGTTCAGCCGCATGAACAGAAGTCAGCGCAAACGCGGCGAGCAGTGAAAAAAACCTCATGGCTGTTTGGACTGGGTCCTTTTCAAATACTCCGACGGCGTCATGAACACAACGTTCTTCGATTTGAGGAAATCAATGATGCCCGTGAATCCCGTCCAGCGCTTGTCATCCCATTGCTCCGGATGCCCCTGCAGCACCAGCACCTCACGCTTCGCAGCCTTGGCTTCATAGAACGTTTTGAACTTCTCCAGATCGGGCACAAACGTGGGATTCTCCAGCGCCATCACCCGCGGGATGCTCAGCCGGCTGTAGTACTTCGGCTTCTCAGGTCCATACAACCAGATGGTCACCTCCGGCACCTTTTCCATCGCTTCATCCGTGGCCTCAGTAGTGCCGCTCCAGTGCGGACCAAAGGCCGGCAGCGAAAATCCAAGCTTCTCCTTCGCCAGCCTTTCCCCCTTGGCCAAAATCGCCCGCTGCTCCTCCGCCGTGCCATGCTCAAACTCTCCCGGTTCACTGGCCGTCTTCATGTGATAGCCATGCATCCAGAACTCGATCAATCCCGCAGCCTGCACCTCCTTCAGCCACTGAAAATACATCTCGTTGTCTTTCTCCAGCGACTCCGTGATGATGCCAAAGGATCCCTTGATGTTGTTCGCCTTGAGATAGTCATGCACCTTCAGCCACCGATCCGACACCGGCTTCGCTCCCACACGCCGCGCGATGACATCATCCAGTTTCAGCAGGATGATCTGCTGCGCCTGAGCCTCGGGAGCAAATGACGCTAGTAGAACGACGGAAGTGAAAAGGAGTGCTCGGATCATGGCAGGACAGCAGAATAGTAATGAGGGAAAACGGCTTGTCATTGAGCGGCCTGCTTCAAAACAAAATCCACCAGCTCCTGACACTCGAAGAACGACGGCCCCACTTTGTGCCCTTCACCAGGAATGACCTTCACGCTGATCTGCCCACCACCTGCCGTGTAACGTTCTTTCAGAAGTCCCGTGTTCAGCTCATAGGGCACCACCACATCGGAGTCGCCATGCACCACAAACATCGGCACCTTGTTCTCCAGCAGACCCTTTAGATTATCCACGGGATTGAACTCACTAAGCTTGGCGACGAGCTCATTCTCCGGCATGCCAAAGTCAGCGAGCGTCTGCGCCTTCGAATTCTTCAGCGGCCAGCTCGCCAGATTACACACGGGGTAGATGCCCACCCATGCGCGCACCTTGTCAGGATTCCGAAACGCCCATGCCAGCGTCATCATTCCGCCACGGCTCTGCCCCAGCAGGATCGGCTTCGGCGAATACCCACGTTTGACCATCTCCTCATAAAACAGCGTGAACTTCGCCGTGCTCGCCGGTGCGCCGCGCACCTCTCCCAAATCGTAGCCCGCAATGCTGATCCCCGCTTTCATGCAGGCTTCGAAATACATCTTGCGGCCAAAGAGCGATACGCCGCCCAAAGTTGGCGCATACCACACCCACGGCTTGCCGGCCGCTGGCTTGGGTGCCGCATACAGAAATGCCTTGTGTCCATCGATCTCAAAAACCTCCGCCGTTTTCGGCAGAACTTCCTGAGCGATGGCGGATACCGCCAGACCGGCAGTGAGAATGAGTAGGCAACAGGTGTTCATGATATGGATGATTGAATCGGGCGCGCGGTCTCCTTTATTTCCTTGTTTCGAACGCCCGGAAATAATGCAGCACGGGGTAGTCGTAACGGTTCCCCAGAGCCTCCTTGAGTTTACCAAGGCTCTCCATCCCATGCTCGGCGGCCGCAGCTCTGAGCTCATCCTCTTCTGCGGCAGTAAAGTAGTCGCGCGGATCTGCCTTCAGCTCGCCCAGCTGAATCGCCTGCGCGAGGTGGCCGTGGATGGTGCTGAGGGCGAAGCCGCGCAGCGACACAATCTTTTCCGCGCTGTGGCCCTGGCGGTGCAGGCGCAGGGTTTCCAGCACCGTGCCGGTGAGTCCATCCTCGCTCTTCATCCTGGGCGGCGGCGGAGGCGGGGCTTCTTCGGCAAACATCTGCGCCTCATGCGTCCCCAGCCATTGAGTGATGGCCCCCATAAATGCCGCTCCATAGTCGGCGAGCTTCTGACTTCCCACTCCAGGAATGGCAAGAAAACTCTGTTCTGTTTGCGGATACTGACGGCACATGTGCCGCAGGCTGGCATCCCCAAAGACCACATACGGCGGCACCCCGCGCTCATCGGCCAGCCGTTTGCGCAACGCGCGCAGTTCCTCAAACAGCGCCTCGTCGCAGGCGATGCTTCCCGCTTTGGCGACCTTCGCCGCACTCGTGCCCGCTTTCACCGCCACGGGCACGCGTGTGAGCATGACCGGCGTGCGGTTCATCAGCGTAGCCACTCCCTTCTTTGACAAACTCAGCGTCTGAAATGAATCCGCCGACGCTTCGATGTGGCCCAGTCGAATGAGCTGCCGGCCCAGCGCCGCCCATTCCTCACGCGGCATGTCCTTGCCGATGCCGTAAGTGCTGAGCTGATCGTGATACCATTTGCGGATCTTCTCCGTGTTCGCCCCGGTTAGTACTTCCACGACATGGTTCAGCCCGGTGCTGAAGCCGCTCTTCTGCCGGATGCGAAAGATGCAGCTCAGCAGCTTTTGCACATGCGTGGTGGCATCCCATGTCTCGCGCGGTTGCAGGCAGATGTCGCACCCGCCGCAGTTGTCTCCCGGCCACTGCTCGCCGAAATAGTCCAGCAGCGCCACTCGGCGGCATTCCGTGCCTTCGGCAAAGTCCGCCATCAGCCGCATCTGCCGCGCGGCCACCTCCGCAGCATCTGCGTCCGTCATTTCATCGAGAAACTTCAGGTTTCGCACCAAATCTCCGCGAGAGTACAGCAGCACGCATTCGCTCGGCAGGCTGTCGCGCCCGGCACGCCCTGTCTCCTGATAGTACCCCTCGATGTTCTTCGGCAGATCACCATGAATGACATAGCGCACGTCCGGCTTGTTGATGCCCATGCCAAAGGCGATCGTCGCGCACACCACATGCGCCTCATCACGGATGAAGGCCTCCTGATTCGCAGCCCGTTCCTCCGGCTGCAGCCCCGCATGGTAGGCCACAGCCTTCTCGCCCTCCGCAGCCAGCGCCGCCGCCAGACTCTCTGCACTCTTGCGTGACTGCACATAGACGATACCCGCCTCATTCGGCCGCTGCCTCACAAAATCATAGATCTGGCTCGTCGCCTTCGCCTTTGGCAGAACCGTGTAGCTCAGGTTCGGCCGGTTGAAGCTCGCCAGAAACACCTCCGGCTCATGCAGATGGAGCTGGCCGATGATGTCGCCGCGCACCTGCTCAGTCGCCGTGGCCGTAAGCGCCAAAAACGGCACACCTGGAAGCGCATCGCGCAGCTGCCCCAGCGCACGATACTCCGGTCTGAAATCATGCCCCCACTGGCTGATGCAATGCGCCTCATCCACCGCGACAGCGGTGACGTTCCACCGTTTCAGGTCGCTGATAAAGTCCGGCAGCATCACGCGCTCCGGCGCGACATACAGCAGTTTATAAAACCCATCATCAAGTCCCGAGCGCCGCCTCTGCGCTTCACTCCCCTGGATCGATGAATTGATAAACGTCGCCGCCACCCCGCTCGCCACCAGCACATCCACCTGATCCTTCATCAGCGCGATCAGCGGCGAAATCACCAGCGTGATCCCTTCACGCGCCAGCGCAGGAAGCTGAAAGCAAAGCGACTTCCCCGCACCCGTCGGCAGGATCGCCACCACATCCCGCCCCGCCAGCGTGGCGTCCATGATCTCCCGCTGCAACGGGCGGAAGGTGTCATAGCCAAAGGTCTGCTTCAGCAGTGGGGCAAGGTCAGTGTGGCTCATGTCAAATGTCCTGCCAGTTTGATGCGCCCGACTTTAATTGCCAGTCGAAGCTGCTCCGAGGACAGCGAAGACTTGCATTTAGGGCACGTCCGGCAGCTGTTTTAACCACGCGAGATTGAAGACATAATGATTCTTGCTCGTGATCAGCTGCACTTTCCCGTCCCGCGTTTGAGTGGCCGAAAGGTAGCCACAGGGCTCCGCCATCGTGTCACTCAGCACACAGATGCCACGATCGATCATGTTGATGGACTGTTCCTTGCCTCCGGGTGTGATAAGCCGCCGCACCGGCCACGTCTTTCCTTCATCAAAAGACAACGCGGCAAACATGCCATAGCCGGTGAACTCGCCTGCCTTCGATTTAAATTTCATGCCCTTCCTGTTTTTCCAGTCTCTCCATTGATCGGTGAAACTGCACAGCAGGATGCCGCCTCCATCCAGCCGGATCATCGCAGCACGCTGCACGCTGCTGATCGCAGGAAACTCACTGGCGGCGTAGGTCCAAGTCTTGCCCAGATCACTGGTGTAACTGATCGGCGTTTTGAGGTCAAACTTCGCCTGATCCTCAGGGGGATCATTCCTGCTGAAGGCCATGATCCTCCCATCGGCAAGCTGCACAATCGGTGCATGAATCCCCGGATGACGAAACCCCGTTCCACCGGGCCGAAAGTCACTCGGCTGTTTCTTCACATCGTTGAATCCCCACGTCTTGCCATCGTC
Source organism: Prosthecobacter sp. (assembly GCF_044373815.1). Taxonomy (GTDB): domain Bacteria; phylum Verrucomicrobiota; class Verrucomicrobiia; order Verrucomicrobiales; family Verrucomicrobiaceae; genus Prosthecobacter. Next base: position 4,905 of record NZ_JBIPNG010000257.1, read on the forward strand.
ATGGCTGAAGACAAGACTGCACTGCCGTGAGTCATTCGTGATAACGAGCGTGCCATCTGCAAGACGGATCGGTTGGTTCCCAAACTCGCCCACCGGCTGCATGATCAGCGCCTTGCTCCACGTCATGCCGTTATCAGTGGAGGTTCGCACCAGGTTTTCATCGCGGCCACGTGCAAAGTGAAACAGCGTTGCCTTCCCATCCCACCAGATCTTCGGGCCATGATCATTCACGTCTGCACCATCCCAGAATGGCGATGCAGGCTCCCACTCGCTCGCGCCACGACGCAGACGGCTCGCCACGTTGCAAAGCTCGCTGCCACCTTCATCCACGCAGGAATACCACACCGCGAGCAGATCGCCGTTCGGGCATTCGGCGATGCCCGGGCTGTGATTGTGTGTGGAAAACAAAGGCCCAAACGAATTCGGCGCGATCTTCACATACGGCTTCGGTGCGGCAAAAAACGGCGGCTCATTGGGGCCCGGCATGTCATACTTGAGCACCCCCTGCTGCACGTTTTGCGCATTCAGGGGCGGAGTGGCTGCAGGCAGCATTTTCCCAGCTGGAAGATCGCCCAGCACCACGCGGAATCCCACCTTGTCAGTCTTCGTCTGCGGCAGCCAAGCCGTGCGGTTCGCCGAGCGCAGCAGGCGAGCAAACATCGAATGATGCCCGCCGCGAATCACTCGGAAATCACCCTCACTGCGGCCCAGAGGATCGGCCTGCTCACCGGCTTCATACGGCCCATACCAGTCCTGGCACCACTCGGCCACGTTGCTGTGCATGTCGTACAGCCCCCACGGATTCGGCGCTGATTGCGCCACCTGCAAATTCAGTTTCTTCTCATCGCGGTACTCCTTCGGCAGCGGCGCATCAGCAAAGAACCGCGCACGTACTCCGGCCTTGTCGGGCCATGGTTGAAAGCCCTCAGGCAGCGCATCGCCCGTGTAAAACAGCGTCGTCGTGCCCGCACGGCAGGCGTATTCCCATTCCGCTTCAGTCGGCAGTCGGTAGGTCTTCCCCTCCTTCTTGGACAGCCATTCACAAAACTGCTGCGCCTGATCCCAGCTCACACCATTCAGGGCATCCTCATCTTTGCCGCTGCCCTGACGAAAAGCCGTTTTGAACTGTCGATATTGCCCCAAGGTCACTTCGGTCGTCGCCAGATGATACGGCTTCGTGATCGCCACTCGATGCGCAGGTTTCTCATCCCAGTCCGCATCATCAAACTTAGCCGGATGCTTCGTGATCTTGTAATCCGCCGCCGGTCCATCCTGTCCCATCGTAAACGAGCCCGGCTCGATGCGCACAAGCTTCATGCCGATGGAGTTGGTGATCGGCTCTGCGGCATGCAAAGACGCCAGAAGGGCAAAGCTAAGGGCGAGGTTTCGTGTCATGAGTTGATTCCCAGATTTCGGCATTAGTGATCTTGAATAAAAAATTCGGCTACAGCTTCGATCCCGTCATCTTCGTCCACGGACTCCATGCCCCCATCGCATGCTGCAGGATCTTGCGCTTCCAGATCTTGTTCCCGCAAAAGGCATACAGCGTGTTCTTGTCCTTCCCGCCGATCGCCACCGCCGTCACACGGCTGCGGTCCGGCACCGGCAAAATAATCTGCGTGGGCCCATCATCCGCGCTGATCTGTACCCCGCTCTTCGTCGCAATGAACTGCCGTCCCTCAATCGAATAGCACACACACTCAGGCCCCGCGTCATCTTCCCAATCCGCCACATGCAGGTGGAAAAAGCGCTCCTTATTTTTGAGCGTGCCATCTTCAGCAATCTGATAGCTGTAAGCCCACTTCGAGTGCCCCTCCGCCACAGACAGCAGCCACTGATCCGGCCGGTACGCCATCCCCGTCGCAAATTTGATCCCCTTGTCCACCTGCGTCTTCTTGCCGTCCTTGATCAGCCACACCGTGCCCTCCTCCTTCGGCTTGTCACCGTTCGTGGTCACATACATCGCACCCGTTGGCATGGCCAGAATCGAGTGCCCCAGAATGTCCTCCATCACCACGCTGCCCGCACCACTGGCATCAAAGCTCATCAGCTTCCCCGACTTCTCCGAGATCGTGTAAAGCTTCCCATCCGCACCCATCGTCACACAGTGCGCATTCGTATCCCCCACAAACTCGCTCACCTTCCCATCCAGCCCGATCCGGTGAATCTTGTTGTTCGATGTGTCAGCAAAAAACACCTCGCCGCTCTCACTGCACGTCGGCCCGCGTGTGCTCTTAAAGCCCTCCGCCAGCAGCTCCCACCCTTCGCCAGGAATGATCACCTCCTGCGCACGCGGCGCGCTCGGCCCCGCCTTCACGCGCTCCGGCCAGCCCTTCCACAGAAAGGCCATCGCCTCCAGGTAGTTCTCCGCATAGCCCGCCACGTGGCGTCCTTCGATGCTGCGGAACTGGTAGTCATAGCCCGAGAACTTCAGCGCCTTGTCCATCTCCAGATCAATCAGATACCAGTCACCCGCGCAGTTCTCCATGTCATGCGTCGCCGTGGTGAGATACGCGCGGATCGGCTTCGCTTCAAATTTGCGCACCATCGTCGGAAACTCATGCCCGCCGCGAAACGCCACCCAGCTCCCGCTCGCCGCATACACACGGCTGAAAGCCTCAGGCCGGTGCCACGCCGCCGTAAATGCCGCAATGCCACCGCTGCTCCCACCCGAGATGCACCGGTCATTGCCATCCGTCGACAGCTTCAAATCAAACTCCTTCGCCACAAACGGCAGCAGCTCATCACTGAGGAATCGCACATTCTCATCGCCCACCCCATCATACTCCAGATCGCGATTCCGCCGGTCCATCGTGCCCTTCATCGGCGCTGGCAGTGAGCCCGGCTTCACAAACACACCGATCGTCACCGGCATCTCGTTCGTGGCGATCAGCGTCTCCATGAAAGTCTTCTCCCGCGCATTGTAGCCATCCGTCTTCACGTAAACACACGCAGGCTTGCTGCCATCATACTGCGCCGGGATAAAAACCGTCACATCCCGCACCGTCCCTGGGAAAACCTTGCTCTGGTTAAACTGCGTCTGCTTGATCGTCCCCGGCAGAATCTCCTCCGGCTTAATCACCGGCGGCACATAAGTCGGCGCTGCGGCCGCAGCCTCATTCCCCGCGATGGCACTCCCCGCCAGCGGCCTGATCTGCCACTGTAAATGCTGGTCATTCGGATGGTGCTGCCACAGATCGATCTTCGCTCCCGGCTCCTTCTTTCCACCCAGATCATCCATCCCCTGCGCCGGCGCGTGCTTCGGATTGATCGAGTAAGATCCCCCCTCGTTCTTCTTGATCTGCCACAGCTGCCAGTCCTTGCCACTGTCCTCCTCCAGCACAATGCCCGTCCCATTCTTCATTCCGCCCTTGTCCGCAGCCAGTGTCAGCGTGCTGCTGTAGGACGGCTTGATCGCATAGTAGCCCTCGCTCTTCGGCACGATCACCCACTTCTGGTTCGGCTTGCCCGCCGGATTGCCAATCGACACCCGCGTTCCCTCCGTTGTTCCCGCGTCCACCGCCTCCAGCACCATCGCTGGCGCGCTCTTCGGCACGATGAAATACGCACCCCAGTCCTCGGCAGAAAGCTGTGTGGTTAAACCAATGGCTGCGGCCAGGAAAAAGCAGCGGAGTGTAGCTAGGGGAGTCATGGTGAAGGCGGAGGAAAAGGAGCGAATGAAACGCGGGGCTAACCACATTCATTCCCTCCAAAAGAGTTAATCTGCTCTGGGCTCAGTCTTTTTGTCTGCGATGTTCAGACTCGATGTTTTGCCTGCCTACTTTACCGCAGACTTCACCGGCTCCACCGCCACTTCCACCTCCGGCACCAGCATGATCTGCACGTCCGCACCCTTCAGGTACTTGTCGAAAAAGTTTTGCATGAGCTGAATCACAGCGGTTTTGTTAAACGCAGGCCCGCCATGGCCGGAGCCTGGGAGCTTCTGCAGCCACACTGCCACGCCCTTATCCTTTAGCACCGCCGCAAATTCCTCACTCTGCGCATATGGCACCAGCGTATCATGCGTCCCATGGAGAATCACAAACGGCGGATTGTCTTTGGAAACGTAATGCACCGGGCTCACAGCATCAGCCTTCGCCTTGTCGTCCAGCTTCGTGCCGATGAGCGAAGAGTACGGATCGGCAGGAGTATTAAACTGGAAGATGTTCTTCGCATTCTTGTCGTCCGCTGCCTGCTGCACCACCGTGCTGAAGTCAGAAGGACCAAAGATGTCGCACACCGCCTGCACCCGTTCAGACTGCTCCTCATTCCCACCGATCTTCGGAAAGGCATTCTTCCCGCCTGATGTGCCGACGAGCGATGACAAATGCCCGCCAGCCGAGCCACCCACGACTCCGACATGTTCGGCGTCCAGGTTATACTCCTTGGCATGCGCACGCAGCCAGCGGA
>NZ_JBIPNG010000258.1:0-9310 GCF_044373815.1 Prosthecobacter sp.
ATTCCACCAGCCGCATCGAATGCTACAAGCGCCTGCATGAAGGCCAGATCGGCGACATCACCAGCATTTTGGCGACCTATTACGCCGGCCCGGTCAAAGTGATGCCGCCTGCGGCAGGACGCCCCGCCGGGATGGGCGATGTGGAGTGGCAGGTGCGCAACTGGTATAATTTCTCCTGGCTCAGCGGTGACAGCCTCGTGGAGCAGGCTGTGCACAGCCTCGACAAGATCTGCTGGGCCATGAAGGACACTCCTCCACTGAGTGTCATCGCCACGGGCGGCCGCCAGCGTCAGGCAGAAGGCGGGAATATCTTTGACCATTTCCACTGCGCCTTTGAATGGGATGGCGGCATTCTTTGCCACATCACCAATCGTCAGATCAATGGCTGCCACAACGAAGTCATCGACAACATCCAAGGCACCAAGGGCAAGCTGGTCATCGGCAAAGGTTCTGCACCATTCATCGACGGCGAAAAACGCTGGCGCTGGCGTGGTGAGGAGAAGAACATGTACGATCTGGAGCATCAGGCGCTCTTCAATGCCATCCGCAAAGGAGAGGTCATCAATGACGGGGACCGCATGATGAGCAGCACGCTGATTGCCATCATGGGCCGTGAAGCTGCCTACACGGGGCAGAAAATTCTTTGGAAGGAAGAGGCTGCACCTGCTGATCAGGGCGGAGGGAAGGATAAAAAATCCGCGCGTGTGGCGCTGGCTATGCTGTCCTCCAAGCAGGATCTCGCGCCTGATAATCTTCAGTTCGGCGACAAATTTGAACCGACTCCGATGCCGGTGCCCGGGGTGACGCAGTTCACTTAAGCTCTCAGCGTCTGGCTCGCAATTCCTGGCGCAGTTGCTCGACTTCATCGAGCAGCTGCGTGAGCATTTTGAGGCCGCTGAGGTTCATTTCGCAGGCTTCGCGCAGCGCCTCGATGCGGCGCAGAGTGCGTATTGTCTCGTCATCGAAGTCCGGATGGATGATGCCATGTTCCTGATACTGCACGATCATCTGCGTGGAGACACCGGTCGTCTCGGCGAGGATTTCCAGCGAGTAGGTTTGAGGTGTGGAGTCGCTCATATCAGGCGCGTGGGTTGAAGGTGGAGGCGCTGCGCAGCTGTTCCCACAGTGTACGCTCGGCATCGCTGAGCTTGGTTGGCAGCACGACCTGGAGTTTCACGAAGAAATCGCCGCGCTCGGCGGTCTTGCCTTTGGGCAGGCCACGACCACGTACGCGCAGGCTCTGGCCATTTTCACTGCCGGCGGGGATGCGCAGCTTGATGGAACCGTCGAGTGTCGGCACGATCACCTCAGCCCCCAGCACAGCCTCCCATGGGGCGAGGTCTAGATCGTGATGCACATCGGCCTCTTCCGTGGTGAATTCAGGATGCGCAGCGTGGCGCACGCGCAGGTAGAGGTCTCCTGCCTGACCGCCATTTTGGCCGGGTTCACCCTGGCCGGGGACGCGAATGCGGCGTCCATCAGTGGCACCGGGCGGGATGCGCACTTCGAAGCTGTGCGTCTGTACCGCGCCGGTCTGGCGGTTCACTGTTTGCAGCGAAATCGGCCGCTGCGTGCCGTGCATGGCTTCCTCCAGCGTGACGAGGATGTCGCCCTCGATGTCATGGCCACGCCGTGCGCGGCCTTTCTTCGCGGCCCCGTTGGGGATTTCTTCTTCAAAGCCCTGAGGGAAGCCATAGCGGCTGCCTCCGCTGAAGTATTGCTCGAAGAAGTCGCTGAACCCCGTGCCGCCAAAGTGGAACTCCTGCTCATGGCCGCCTGCTCCCTGCGGCGGAGGCTGGAAATTTCCTGCGTCCTGCCAGTTGGCTCCCAAGGTGTCATACTTCCTGCGTTTCTCTGGATCGCTGAGCACTTCGTTGGCTTCATTGATCTCCTTGAACTTGGCTTCGGCGGTTTTTTTGTCCTTGGCGGTGTCGGGATGGTAGAGACGGGCCAGTTTACGGAAGGCCTTCTTGATCTCGTCCGCGCTGGCATCGCGTGCGACCCCAAGGGTGGCGTAGTAGTCTTTAAATTCGGCGGGCATGATGGAATACAATTACGTCGCACAGCGACATGTCGTTGTGAATCGTGCTGCATTCTTTGCAGTTAGCGCCAGAAGGCCAGGATGGCCGCACCTCCTGCGACTGACATCAGCAGGCCGAGCAAGGCAGGTTTGATGTAAGCTCGGGAACCGAGGGCGATCACAAAAAACATTTTGAAACACAGATTGGCCATGCCACCGACGAGAATCATGCGCCAGGCGACGGAGGTTTCGAGATGCCCCGTGTTGACCAGTCGTGAGGTCGAGAGCGTGATGGCCGACATGTCTGGCAGGCCAGAAAGAAAGGCAGCCACGTACAAGCCTGCGGAACTGCTGTGCTGGCGGGTATAGGCCACGATGACCAGCACCAGTGCATAGAGCAGCCCGAGGAAGACAGCATTTTTCAGCTCGGACGGCGGGTGCTCATCCACGGGTTCAGAGTCGGCATTTTCTGCCAGCCGATGCGCCACGGCGGCGATCAGTCCGACCCAAAACATCATGGCAACGAGTGGCGGCAGCAGCTCGCGAATGTGATCGGAGGCGACGATCATCACCTCCGTCAGCAGGCGCACAAACGCCACGGCGGAGGCGATCAACGCCATGGCAGCAAGCGACATGCTGCCTGCACTGGAGATTTTGCTGCGACGTGCGCTGCTGGCAGTCGTGGCGGTGCTGGACACCAATCCACCGAGAACGCCCGCCACCGACGCTCCTTTGGATCCCCCCAGAAATTTTTCAGCCATGTACGCTGCAAGGCTGATGCCCACGATGAGCACCACGATGAGCCAGATGGCGAAGGGATTGAGCACGCCGAGATAACCCATCTCGCGGTTCGGCAGCGCGGGCAAAATGACGAGACCCAGGAGCACGAGGCGGACGATGGCGCGCAGTTCCTCCTCACCGAAATGCCGCACCATGGCATGCAGCCCTTTTTTACTTTGGAGCAGCGCCATGATACCGCCCGCGATCATGACGGCCAGAAGCCGCTCTCCGAGCATGGTGATGATGCCCACTGTAAACATCACAAGCATCGCCATTTCCGTGGCGAGGCCGGTAACCGGCGGTCGTTTTGCCTGCCGCAGCCAGCTGCCAAGCACGACAATGCAGGCAAAGGTGATGAATCCTGCGGCAATCACCCAGCTGCCATAGGCATTCCCCAGCAGGCCGGTCAGCGCACCGAAGAGCGTCAGCAGGGCAAAGGTGCGGATGCCCGCGACGCGATTCTGCACCCATTCGCGCTGCAAACCGACGAGCAACCCCAGCCCGATGGCGGTGCCTAGGGATTGCAGCAGTTCCGTGGTTTCGGGCAGCGGGGTTGGCATGGCAGGTAAACGAAGTCTCAGGGAGACTTTACACGGACTTGCCATCGTCGCCATCCCAGTCCAAGAAAAGGACTCCAAGCCACCAACCATGTCCATCTGGAACTACGCCAACCCACAGCTCAAAGATCTCGTCGCTTACGAACCCGGCAAACCCATCGAAGATGTGGCCCGTGAACGCGGCTTGAAGCCGGAGGACATCATCAAGCTCGCCTCCAACGAGAACCCTCTCGGGCCGTCGCCCAAGGCCATCGTGGCGATGCAGGAGGCCGTCAAAGAGGTCAACATCTACCCGGACGGCGCCTCATGGAAGCTGCGCAATGCGCTGGCGGAAAAATTTGGCCTGGAAATGGGCAACATCATCATGGGCTGCGGCTCCAATGAAGTCATCGAATTCATCGGCCACGCCTTCCTCAAGCCCGGCGACAACATCATCACCGCCGAGCACGCCTTCCTCGTTTATAAACTCATGGCCAAGGTTTTTGGTGCTGACACCATCGAAGTGCCGGATCCCGGCTACGTGCATGACCTCGATGCGATGGCCGCCGCCATCACGCCGAACACGAAGGAAGTCTTCATCGCCAACCCGAACAACCCGACAGGCACGCTCGTCACCCAGGAGCAGATCGACCGTTTCATGGCCAAGGTGCCGGCGCATGTCGTCGTCGTGTTCGACGAGGCTTATTATGAGTTCCTCGACAATCCGCCGGACACGCTCAAGTACGTTCGTGAAGGCCGCAACGTCGTCGTGCTGCGCACGTTCTCGAAGATTCAGGGTCTCGCAGGCACGCGCGTCGGCTACGGCATCGCGAACAAGGAACTCATCGACGTGCTGCAGCGCACGCGGCAGCCCTTCAATCTCAACTCCATCGCCCAGGCAGGTGCGCTGGCAGGACTGCTCGATGAAGAGCACCAGAACAAGACCAAGGCCATCACCGATGAAGGCCGCGCCTACCTGCAGCAGCAGTTTGGCGACATGGGACTCGAATACATCCCGAGCTACGCCAACTTCGTCCTCGTCAATGTCGGCGATGGTAATGCCGTCTTCAAAGCCATGATGGACAAGGGCGTCATCGTCCGCGCCATGGCTGCCTACAAGCTCCCCGAATGGGTGCGCATCAGCATCGGCACCATGCCGCAGAACGAGCGCTGCATCGAGGTGCTGAAGCAGGTGCTGGGGAAATAGAGAAGGCTTGCAGAATGCATTCTGTGGCGCACACTTTGTCTCCATGACGCTGACGCTTCAGATTCCTGACGAATTCGCGGCTTTCCTGCCGAGCAAAGCATCCGACATGGCTGCTGTGCTCTCCGCTGGATTGAGGTCATGGCAAGGGCGCAAAACCGGTGAAATCCAGGCATTGGATGACGTTATCGAGACTCTGGCTGATCTGCCTTCGGCCCAGGAGGTATTGGCGCTGCATCCATCCGAACAACTGACCGAACGCACCGCATTCTTGCTCGAGAAAAAACGTCAGGAAGGTTTGGAGGAAAGTGAGCAGGCCGAGTGGGAGCAGATCATGCGCGTTGAGCATCTCGTGCGCATCGCCAAGGCCAGAGCCCGAGTGAAATTGCAGGCGGCATGAGCACGGCACATATTCCAGCAGAACTGCGCCGGCAGGTGCAGGCCAGAGCTGGAGGATATTGTGAGTATTGTCGAGCTCCTGCCGAACTGGGCTTTCACGCACATCAGGTGGACCATGTCATCGCACAAAAACACGGTGGGGAGACCATTGCAGAAAATCTCGCCATGTCATGCATCGCGTGCAATCAGTTCAAGGGCAGCGACCTTTCCTCTCTGGATCCGGCCACCAAGGAGCTTACTGCGTTGTTTCATCCACGCCAGCAGGACTGGCGGGATCACTTTGAACTGAGCGGCCTGTTTATCATTCCCAAAACAGCCGTGGGGCGCGTCACAGCGAACCTGCTGCAGTTTAATGCTCCAGAGCGGATCATTGAACGTGAATGGTTCATCGCCGCGGGGGCGTTCCCTGATGTTGTCCAGTGATGTGAATGAATGGTTTTCGCTGCGCCGGTGTGAACAGTGACTTGTGAATGCAGCAAATGCGGATTGAATGCCGCATGATGCTGAAACTTTTGCCATCGAAGTTCACGTGGATGCTTTGCGTTCTGCCCGTGCTGGCAGGCTGTCTGCCAGGCATGATCATGGCTCAGGTGGAAACGGCGAAGCCTGCGGTTCCCACCATTGAGCCCGGATTGGATCTGGCGGTGAAGTGGCCTTGGCAGGTGGAGCCCTCGGATGCCGCAGCCTGGGGCCTGCCCGTTGATGTGCCTGCCGAAGCTCCTGCGGCAAAGCCCGGTGCTCAAGCCACACCTGAAACGGTGGCCAAAGCGACGCCTGCAACCAAGGTTGCTCCCAAAGGTCCACCCGCGACGATGATCGAACACGTGGTGGCAAAAGGAGACTCTCTCACCAAGATTGCACATGCCAATGGCGTGACGGTGGACCAGCTCAGGATTTTCAATGATCTGAAAAACGACCGAATTGTCATCGGCCAGGTGGTGAAAGTTCCAGGGGAGAGTGACATCAAAGCAATGGTCGACGCAGCAGTAGCTGCCGAAAAAGCCGCGGCCAAGGCCCCGGCCAAGGAGAAGCCTAAAAAAGCACCTTCCCCCGTGAAGGAGGAGGCGCCGGTATTGATCGCCACCAAACCCCACCGCGCGCTGCCACCTGCGGCCTGGGGGGCTGCATCCTTGGTGCTCATCCAGGCTTTTCTGGACCGGCAGGGATTCACCATCGGTCCGATCGATGGCACGGCGGGGCCGGTGTATGACGCGGCGTACAAGGCCTTTGAAAAAGCTCATCCCGGAGAGCTGCACACTCCTGAAGGCCATCCCTCGGCGGCTATGAAAGCCATCGGTGGCCCCTATGTGGAGTATGTGCTCACGGCAGCTGACATGCGCTGGATTTCACCTCATCCTGGCAGCGCCGCCGGAGGCAAGACGAAGGGAAAGGTCGTGGAGCCACCACCCACCTTTGAAGAACTGACGCATGAGACTTTCATGTCCTACCGCTCTGGCTGGGAATTTGTGGCCGAGCGGTTTCATGCTGCCGAGTCGTTCCTGCGACACATCAATCCCGGCATCAAGAACGCCAATGTTCCCGGTGCGGTGTTTCTGGTGCCGAATGTGCTGCCGTTCGAAATTGAAAATGCGCTGGCAGAGCCGCTGCAGCCTGCCGCAGATCCTGCAGCCCCCATCTCAGCCAGCATGCTGGGAGTGAGCCGGCTGATCATTCGTCGCGGAGATGCTGTCATTGCCAGCATGCCGGTCTCAGCAGCGCGCCCGGGATTGCGTGGGCGCAAGACGTGGAAGATTCTCGATGTGGTTGCGCGTCCTCGTCTATCAAGCACCGGCGATGCCGCCGCACCCATGACGGTGCCCTACCGGCTGTCTGCCGGACCCAACAATCCAGTGGGCATTGTGTGGATCAATCTGGCCAAGAGCGGTGATCCCAAACCACTGCCCTACGGTCTGCATGGCACCAGCATCCCCGGTATGATGACGAAGCAGGAAAGCATCGGCGGCTTCCGCATGACGAACTGGGACATCGCCCGCGCTGTGCGTCTGCTGCCTGCGGGCACCGAATTGAAGTGGGAATAAGAGGATGGATCAGCGCTTCGCGCGGTGTCTGCGGATGGCGAGAACATCCCGTGCCATGCGGAACGAGTCGCGGATCAAATGCACATGGCCGCCGGGGGTTTCGTGCCAGGCGATGGAGGCTTCCTCAAACTCGCAGCCGCTGTCATGCAGGGCGGCGAGCAGTTCGACATCAAAGGCAAAGCCATGAATGCGCAAGGTCGGGGCGATGCGCTGGTACGCCGAACGCGGCAAGAATTTGAGCCCGCACTGGCTGTCGTGGATGGGGATGCGCAGCAAGGTGGCTACGAGAGTGCCAAAGATGCGGCCCATGAGCCGGCGCTTCCACTGCCGCTGAACCTTGGAACTGGTTTGATCCCAACGGGAGGCAAACACCGCTGTCAGCGGGACTGGTTGCAGGCGGACACGGCGGATGAGATTGGCGACTTCGGTGGCAGAGCAGGAGCCGTCTGCATCCACGAAAGCGAGCCAGTCCACCAGCGGTGCCTGATCCCAGCCGGCATACACGGCACCGCCTTTGCCCAGGTTCTGCGGCAGAAACATGGGAGGGAGCAGGTGCTCGTTCTGGTTGCAGAGCGGGATGATGATGTCGCGCATCCGTGCCGCCTCCTCCGCGTCAGAGCCGTCTTCCACGACCTGAATGCTCACGCCACCCAGTTCATGCGTGACCGCGCACAATTCCGTGAGGAACGGCCCGATGCGCCCGCTTTCCTGATAGCAGGGAATCACGATATGAACGGTGGCTGGTGGCATGAAAGGACTGATGACCGATGTTCGGCAGAAAGCGCGGGCGGTAAAAGCTAAATCCGTGGAGGCAGGGCATCTTTTGTACGGCTGCGATGGTCTGGTATTGCGGAGCAGGCGGGTTCTGTGTCTTTATCGAGGACTCATCCACCATGCGTTATCCGCACTCCATTTTCGCGCTGCTGCTGGTGCTGCCTGCATGCAGTTCGACGAATCGCATGCTCAAAGCGCAGCCTGTGGGTCTGTCGCCTTTTTTTGAGCAGCCTTGGCTGGCGCAGGATGCGCGTGAACAGCTGGGCTTTCAAGAAATCTGGACCACGCCTGATCCGCAGCTGCTCGCGCAGGGAAAGTCGAAACGAAAACTCTTCATCGCTCCTGTGACGCTGCATTATTTGCGTCCGCTCAACCGGGCCTTTTCTTCCGGGGAGGTCGCCTGGGGTGGAGTGCAGCGCCGGGAGGTGGATGTGGCGGTGCGCCTGCGTGAGGAGTTTGTGGCTGCCTTTCGTCACTCACCGACGCCGCTCTATCGACTCGTGAACCAGCCCGGCAAGGATACACTGACGCTGCAACTGGCGATCACGGAACTCAATCCCACCAGCCCAAAGGGAAACGCGATGGTCACCGTGCTGAAGTTTGTGGTCACGCCAGTGATCGGACTGGCGGCCTATTTCACCAAAGGCAACATGGCCATCGAGGGCAAGGTGGTGGACTCTGTGTCTGGCAGGGCCTTCTTCCAGTTCGCTGACAACGAGAGCGACAAGCTGACCTTCATCAATCTGCGGGATTACCAGCCCTACGGTCATGCCATGAACACCATCCGCTACTGGGCCCTGCAGTTTGAGCAGATGACGCGGTCTCCGCGGGGCTGGAAAGTGAAGGATTCGGGCTCCATCACGCTGCGGCCCAATTGAGAGTCACCTCTATTTCCTGCCGAACAGCCTGGAGAAGAAGCCGCGCTTGGGCTCGGGCGGCGGCGGAGCAGGGGCCACAGGCAGCGCCTTGGCGATCACGACCGGGCGCGGCTCTGCAGCCGGACCTTCAATGATCACCGTCATGCCCTGGGTGAGCAGTTTCACCAGCCGCACCACGTCCCAGTTGGCCGTGCGCATGCACCCATGGCTGGAAGTGCGGCCGATATTCTGCGGCGAGTTCGTGCCGTGAATGCCGATGCCAGGGCGGTTCAAACCGATCCACATGACTCCCACAGGGTTGTTTGGGCCGATGGGTAGTTCGTAAAAGTTGCCGCTGCGCACGCCGTACTCGAGCACGCTTTTGTCCCAGCGAAAGGTGGGCATCTGCGTGATGCCCAGGATGCGCCAGGTGCCGGGCGGCGTGGCCAGATGGCCGATGCCGGGCGTGATGGGCAGAGTGGCGAGCAACTTCTCACCGTCCCACACATCAAGCACCTTTTCCCGGGTGTCGATCTTGATGACACGGGTGAGAAATTCCGGCACTTCAGGCAGCTTGGGAACTTCCGTGAGTTCTTCGATGAGGAACGGCTGCACCGCAGGGACTTTGACCACATCCCCCGGCTTGAGGGCGCCCATCTTCAAAGGCTTATTGATGAACTCCAGCAGCTCTGGGGCGCTGT
>NZ_JBIPNG010000259.1:0-9307 GCF_044373815.1 Prosthecobacter sp.
CTCGTGCCCGGCTTTGCTGCGGCGCACAAAAGCGAGCTGATCGGCAAAGGAGATGTAGCCTTTGGCTTCGGTGGCCTTGAGCTTGGCGGTCAGATCTTCTTCGTTGAGCCGGGGTGAGAGAGGCAGCTTCACGGGAACATTGCCCCAGCCGATGTCGGCGGCTGTGAGCGGCAGCTTCGTTGTCTTGTCATAGGCTTCGCGCATTCCGGCGGCAAGGCGGGTGGCGAGGATGACGCGGTTGCTTTGCGTGCCGTCGTTGTACTTGCCGGCGGCGACGTTGCCACCGGCGCCGTTGAAGTGGACATGCAGCGCGGCGTTCACGTCCTGCCCGCGAATGAAGCGCGCGATGCCGGGGAAGTCGGGACTGGGAATGCCGAGGCGGTAGTAGCTCTGCGGATGGCAGGCGTAGGCGCTGAGAACGGCGATGGGCTTGTCGCCGTTCCAAAAGCTGAGAAGCGAGACGACGGGATCGATGAGTCCTTCAGGCAGGGAGATGAGGCCCTCGATCTTGCAAGCGCTGCCGCGCATGCGTCCGACCTTGCCCTCAGGGGTGCGCTCCACGCGGCGGTTTGAGGCGACTTCTTTTACCACGGCTTCGCCGTAGCCGTAGTGGGTAGCGGGCTGGGCATTGGGCAAAGCGGTGCGAATGGCATCGGCTGCGCGCTGGATGACCTGGCGATGGAAAGTGCCTTCAAAGCGAGTGTAGCCTTTCACGCCGAGTTCTTTGATGATCTTTTCTGCCGTGAAGTCGCAGCCGGGGGCATCATGCTGATGCAGGGTGTGCACGGCCACACGGCCCGGGACGGTGCCAGCCGCCTCTGCGAGCGCGGTACGAAAGGCCTCATGCCCCTCATTGGCAATACCGATCCAATCCACCGCGCAGAGCACGATGGGCTGCCCACCGCCAAGGATGACGATGCCACGGCAGCGCAGGGTGAGATCATCCACGCGTTTCACCGGATCATAAGCCATCGCGGCACCCAGAGGAGGAGTGGCATCGACATCGAAGGTGGCGATGCGCGCGGCCTCGGCGGCGTGTGCGGCATTCCACAGACAGATGGGTGAGAGCAGGAATGCGAGAACGAGGAGGGCTTTCATGATGACGAGATGAATCAAACGCTCTTCGTCAGTACGTCTTGCCCGTGGGGATCGTGGTCTGAGCAGAGAATTCGCTGAGGACGCTGTCGAAGTCGGCGGAGCAGGCGCTGAGATGAGCGTGCAGCGCACCGAACTCACTGCCGAGCACGACGAATTGAGCACCGAGTTCGATGATGGTTTTTGCATCCGCAGCAGAGCCGACGGGACGGCCCCAAGTTTTGCCGTGTTTGCGGCAGGCGGCGGCGATCTGCTTTTGCGCATCCATCATCACGGGATCATTCACTGCGGGCGTGCAGCCGAGGCGCAGGGACATGTCGCCGGGGCCGAGAAAGAGGACGTCGACACCGGGCACTGCGGCGATCTCTTCGGCATTGGCGAGCGCGGCGGGGGTTTCGATCTGCGCCACCAAGCAAGTCTCGCGGTTGGCGGCATCGGTGTAGTCGTCGGGCTTACCGATCCAGTAATCGGCATCGCGACCGCCGCCGCAGAAGCCGCGATCGCCGAGGGGTGGGAATTTGATGGCGTTGACCAAAGCGCGCGCTTCATCCGCACTGCCGACGTGGGGGATCATCAACCCGGCGGCACCGTCTTCGAGCAGGCGGTAGAGGCTGTTTTTTTCCTTGGTGGATGATCGCCAGATGCAGTCGATGTCTGCCGCGTGGTGACGGCCGAGCATGGTTTCGGCTTCACGCGGGTCCCACACGCGGTGCTCTGCATCCAACCAGATGCCGTCGTACTTGAAGTGAGCGGCGATGGCCGGGAAGAACGCGATGGGCGAGCCGGTGCAGCAGATGCGGGCGACTTGGCCGGCACGGATTTTGGCGAGGACTTTGGAGCGTCTCATAAAAGGGTCAGGGTTGATGTTGGGCGAGCCAGGTGGAGAGAACTTCGAGCAGCGGTGAGGTGTCGCCGGTGCGGCGTGTGATCATGGAAAGGTCCTGGGCCTGGATGAGGCGCAGCGCGAAAGCTTCGTGGCGGCGCTCTTCTGAGCTGAGCGCGGGTTTTGCCGCTGAGGGCAAGGCCACCACCACATCCCACTGCTGCACGCCGAAGCTGAGAGACCAGTTCATGATCCACGAATAGCTGTGATGAAACTGCAGCTGATCTTGGAGGGGCAGTTCAGCGGGCACGGCGATGAGCACGAGATCCTGCGCCATGCTGCGCACCTTGCGCGCGGCGAGCTCAAGCTGCGCGAGCGTCTGACCTGCTGTGGGCCACGGAGTGACCTTGACGACGGCAGCGGGATAGAGGCGCTGCAACGCAGGCGCGATGAGTGTGTCGTAGGGCGGCATGGCGAGCACCTGAATGGGCTGGCCGGCTTTGAGCTTGGCGAAAGTGTGCGACAGCGCAGACGCGGGTGGGCCTACTTCGCGGAGTGAAACGGTGCGGCCGGTGATGGCCTGTGCCAGAGTTTCGGCGAAGAGTTTGTGACCGGCCATGTTGGGATGAATGGTATCGCTGAGGAGGAGATTCCATTCGGCAGCATCGGCGGTATGCACGGCTTCGAATGCGGCAAAGCAGTCGGCCACGACGAGCGACTCCTCTTTGGCTACGTCACGAATGGCCTGCGTAAATTCGGTGAGCCGGGCGCAGGGCCGTTGTGGGGTCTCGACGATGGAATTCTGCGTGCAGAGAACCACTTCTGCGCCGCTTTTCTGGCAGCGGGAGATCATCTCGCGGAGATTCTTTTTGAAGACTTCCACAGGCGTGCCCACCAGATCATTCATGCCAAACATGATCGTCACGAGATGTGGTTTGTGCGCGAGCACGTCAGGCTCCAGACGCTTGAGTCCTCCCGTGGTGGTGTCGCCACTGCGGCCGGCATTGTGCACGCTGATCTGCGCCTGCGGGTAAAGCTGCTGCAGCGTGAGCTGGAGCATTTCAGGATACGCCCGGCGACCGCCGCTGTGATAATAGACGCCGGTGATGCTGTCGCCGATGGAGACGATGCGCACAGGCTCCTTCCCTGCGGCGAGCAAGTCTATAGTTTTCAGCGGCGCTGCGGCAAGCAGGTTTGCGCAAAAAGTGCAGAGGAGGAGAATGAACGTGCGCATGTGTGTATCAGGGTTGCTTCAGCCAGTCGAGGGTGATGCGGCGGATGCGAAGGCGGTTGAGCGCACCCACCTTGCTGTCGCCAGCGCAATAGCCGATGAGCATGGCGTCGCCCACGAAATGGATGGCGGTGTAGTGATATATGCCCGCGGGATCGTTTTCGATGAGTTTGCGCATGGGCCAGGTTTTGCCGCCGTCCGTGGAGATGGCTGCCACGAAGGGATTGCGCTTTTTGGGTGGGAACGGGAACTTGCCGGAGTGGTCGTTGTAGATGGCCAGCAGGTCGCTGCTGCCAGGAAGGCGCTTGATGCTGGCGGGGCCGTTGGGAGATTTCATTTCCGTGGGCATGGGTGGCGAGAATGTTTTGCCTGCGTCGGTGGAGAAGAAGCCGTACTGCGCACCCTGATCCGTGCGGCACCAGGAGAAGAGCGAGGCGTCCGCAAGCTCGACAACGCCGGGCTCCTGCAGACCGCTGCCGCTGCGCACGGGCATGGCCCACCAGCTGGAGGATTCCGTCCAGGTACCACCTTCGTCATCGGAATAGATCCAGGTGGCGATGGCGCGTGAGTCCCAGGATTTGCTGGTATCAGGATCCGTGCCGCGTGAGCGATGGAAGGCCAGCGGGATGATGATGCGGCCCTTGCTGGTCTGGATGACGCGGTCGTTGTTCATCACAAAGTAGCCGGGGGCCTGCTGCACAAGCTTGGGTTCGGTCCAGGTCTCGCCTTCATCGGTGGAGATGCGCATGTGCGGGCGGCAGTCGATCCAGCTGTTTTTGATGCAGTAAAACATGGCGAGCTTGCCGCTGGCGAGGCGCAAGAGGGAGACGCTCATCACGTTGTTGTCGCCGGTGTTTTCCACCACGGTGACGGGCTGGCTCCAGGTGCGGCCCTGATCATCCGAATGAATGCGGACGATGCGGGCGGGGCTCTCATCCCCCGCGCCGCCGTAAAAATGTGAGTAGCAGAAGATGATGCGACCGGAGGCGAGCGTGGCGAAGGAGCCTTCGGAGTTGCGCGGATTCTCCTTGGTGGGATCGAGATTGAAGGTGATGACGCTTTCGGCGTGCGCCATGCAGGCGAAGGCGAGACAGAGGGCGATGAGTTTCATGGTGGCTGGTTGGAGTTACCACTCGCCCTGGCGGGAGAACTGGCTTTTCACGTTGGCGCTGAACTGGGTGATGCTGGCTTCGAGATTGGCGACGAGCTCGTCTGTACTTAGGCCTGCTCCATTGCGAGCGGCGGGGATGACGGTGGCGCATTCATTGGCATCCATGAAGCGGGCGGCTTCGAGCAGCTTGGGCTGGTCTTCGGGAGGGATGACCATGAAGCCGTGTTTGTCGGCGTGGATGAGATCATCGGGCTTTACAGTGCGGCCAAAGACCTCGACCTCGCAGCCCCAGCGCACGGGGTGCACGAAGGCGTGACCGACGCAGAGACGACGGGCGAGGGCTTTGAAGCCTGCGTTGGTCATTTCATCCAGATCGCGGATGGCACCGTCGGTGATGGTGCCGACGCAGCCGAGTGCGCGAAACATGTTGGCGCTAACCTCGCCCCAGGCGGAGCCGAGGACGCGGGGCTTGTCGAGATCCTGGACGACGATGATCTTCGGCCCGGGCACACTGGCGATGTAGCGGCGGAACTCGGCACCGGCATTTGGATTCGTCTGGCGATGCGCGGTGTTTGAGGGCTCGATGACGAGGGTGACGGCGTAGCCGACCATGGGTCCCATCTGCGGCATGAAGTCGCGGGTTTCCTCGATATTGAAGGCATCGGCGCCTGCATTGTGCCGGGTGACCTGTTCCCAGCCGTTGTAGATTGTGGGGGTGTTCCAGCGTTTGAGCTGAAGCAGATCGCTGTGCGAGAGATGGCGCGCGCTGTGAGACATGGTGGAGAAACAGGCTGCTGAAACGATTTGTCACAACGGCTTGCTTCTGGTCTGTTGTCCAAACCAGATGAAGTCCGCGACCTCCTCCAGCCCCAGACTGCCACAGCGCATCTCCCTTGTCACCCTGACGGCGCAGAGCCTGCGCGAGTCCATGCAGGCCGGGCACTGGCACGGCCATCTGCCGGGGGAGCGCGAGCTGTGCGCACGCCTGCAGGTGAGCCGCCACACGCTGCGCGGCGCGCTGCATGAACTGGAGCGCGATGGCTTCCTGGAGGTGTCTGACAGACAGCGGCGGCGCATCAAGACTGCGGTGAAACCGAAGAAGGCGGCGCAGCCACGGGTGATCGCGCTTATATCGCCACGACCGCTGCTGGAGATGTCTCCCTCCACAGTGGTGATGGTGGATGATTTGCGTGATCAGCTTTCCCGCGTGGGGTTCAGCTTTGAGATTCATGTGAGCACTGCGTGCTTCACGGCCAAACCGACACGTGCGCTGGAGGCGCTGACAACGAGATCGCCCGCGGCGGCGTGGCTGGTGTTTGGCTCGCTGGAGCCGGTGCAGAGCTGGTTCATGCGCCGCCAACTGCCCTGCCTGGTGGTGGGATCTTGCGCACCGGAGATCAGCCTACCGTCCATCGACACGGACTACCGCGCGCTGTGCCGACATGCGGGCGGCATGCTGTGTGGTAAGGGCCACCGGCACATCGCCTTCGTGCGGCCACTGGGAGATTACGGCGGAGACGTGCAGAGCGAGCAAGGGCTGCGCGAGGCGCTGGGCGGCAGCCATGCGCCGACACTGCAGGTGATCTCTCACGATGGCACTGCGGCCAATCTGTGCGCGCTGATGGACAAGGCGCTGCGCTCGGCCCGGCCACCCACGGCCTATGTGGTGGCGCGGGCGATGCATGTGCTCACGGTGATGATGTTTCTCACGCAGCGTGGCAAACGCGTGCCGCAGGACGTGGCGGTGATCTCACGCGATGACGAAACGTTTCTCCAGCACACGGTGCCGCCCATCACGCGCTATGCGGCGAACACCGGCCAGTTTGCCCGCAGCGTGTGCAAGGCCGCACGGCAGCTGGCGGAGTCTGGCTCACTGCCCCCGAAGGCGATTCGGCTGATGCCGAAGATGATCCGGGGTGAGACGCTGTGAATGTGGAATGACAAATGATTCGGATTTTAAGCGAAAATCCCTTCACTCTGGAGCGACAAGCTGGCAGATGGCTCAGGGACGCGGATGTGTGGCGAGAGGGCAAGGACGTGAGGCCACAGGGCGCTCTGGCAGACCAGGAGTCAACATGCCTGCGGTAGCGCTGGTCGACGGGCAAGAGTGCCCATCGTACTCTCAGGCAGCCGACCCGTGGTGATGTCACCCTATGATGGGAGTCTCCGGAGCAAGGCGGAGATCACTTCACCAGGCCGTCCAGCCGCCGTCCACGGCGAGGTTTTGGCCGGTGATGAATGAGGAGGCATCGCTGAGGAGGAAGGTCACGGCACCGGCGATCTCGGGTGCCTGGCCGACGCGGCCCAGCGGGACTTTTTGTGCGAGGCGCTCGACGAATTCGGGCTGCTGAAACTGGATCGTGGGATTGGGGAATGGACCGGGCGAGATGCTGTTGCAGCGCAGGCCCTGCCGGCCCCAGTGCACGGCCAGGTAGCGCGCCATCTGCTGGATGCCCGCCTTGCCGACGCCGTACTCGATGGGGTTCGGATTCATGGGCGCGGCATACACTGAAGGATCCGGCGAGACGCTGCCATACATGCTGGAGAAGAGGACCATGCTGCCCCTGCCCTGCTCCGCCATGTGCTGGCCGACGGCACGCGCGAGGGCGAAGGTGGCGGTGAGGTTGCCGTGGTTCGCCATGTCAAAATCTTCGGCGGTGAGATCCTCAAAGCGCTTGGCGGTTGAGGCATAGGTCATCACCACAAGGCCATGCGGCACGCCGTGAATGGCGATTTGCTCTTGAACAAATGACTCTACAGCGGCGGTGTCGGCGGCGTTGAGGGAGGCGGCGCTCACTTGAGCCTGCATGCCGGATGTTTTGACCATGTCCGCGGCGCGGTCTGCCAGATCCACGCAGAGCACGCGGGCCTGCATTTCTGCGAGTTGTGCAATGACGGCAGCGCCGAGATAACCAGCGCCGCCAAAGACCCAGATGCTGCGTTCCTTGAGATCAAACGGATGAGGAGAGGACATGGGTGGCAACAAGGACTATGCATGTCATCGGGCTCAAGGGTGCGTCGCTGGTCTGTTGTTCGAGCCAGATCAGCGGCGGGGAAAAGGTGTGGCGACACAGCCTGCTTGTACAGTGGCGTGCTGTAAACGCTGGGGCGTGGGTGCGTACTCGCAGTCGGGCGGTTTGGCGAAGGAGGGTTTGTGTGAAGCAGAGTGTCCTGTCCGCCAAACACGCCCAACCTACGTCCAGAGCCGCATGTTGGCGGAAGCGCCGCACGGGATCGCTGCAGATCCCGTGTTTTTTATTCTGTGCCAGTGCCGATGCCGAAGCATCACTTCGCCACTTCTTTCTTCTTCACCGGGTAGGAGCCGGGAGATTTGGCGAATTTTTGCATGCAGTCCACGCAGCAGAAGGACACGAAGCCTTCATCTGTCTTCAAGCGATAGATCGGACGCGAGGCTTTGTGATCGACCGGGCATTCATCGTTGATGGGCCAGGCGGCGAACACGGTGGCGGTCATGGCAAGACTGAGCAGCAGAGGAGCAAGAAGCGTTTTCATGGATGGGAGTCGAGTTGGAGTTGGTGCGCGTTACCCCATCAACGCACCAATCCCCCGTCCTCATAGGCCATCGCAAATCCTGCTCACGGATGCGCAAGGCAGGCACAATGCGGGCTTATTTCTCCTCGATGTCCCAGTAGGAAAGCTTGGCGATCTGCTCGGGGGAGAGGGTGTCGATCCAGCTTTTGCCGTCGGGGCCGAGGGTGCCATAGGCATGCCCGTCGATGGTGCCGTCCGGACTTAGTTTTTCCATCGACACAGAACCATCAACGCGACCGATGAGAATCCTGCCACCTGGCCAAGAGCGGCCTTTTTTAGCAACTCTCTCAGACCCTAACCATGAGGGAGGGCCGCTGGTCACCTCCCATCGGGGCGGCCAGGACGAGTTGAGGCTTTTTTCGATCAAGAGCGGTGTTTGGGGGTGTGACACATCACTCTGCCCCTTGAGAAGCATCCAGTGACATTCTCCTGGCTGAAGCGCCTTTTCGAATCCAAGTGGATTTCCGATGGCGTTGTCCGGATTAAAGATGCTCTTGGGGCAGCCGAAGATGCGCTCGTCAGTCACAATTCCTTCCTTGAATAGCTCACGAAAGACCTCATTCGCTGAGTGAAACTGCACCTTTCCACGGTCCGGAAAGGCAGAGTCGTGGTCTTTGGAGTACTGATTTAAGCTCAGAATGATCTGCTTGCAGTTGTTCATGCCGACCATTGAGTCGTCCCGGGGTGAAACTCGTGTGAACGCAGGCAAAGCCACCCAGACCAGGAACAGCAAGCATGCGACAAGCATCCCCCAATGCAAACACCCCCACCGCTTTTTCGGCTCTTCGTTCATGAGACGATTTCACCAGAAGCGATGCTGAGAGACAATCTCATTCGGTGTCAGGTGGCCTTCTTTTTTGCGCAGGACCGGTACGACAGCGCAGTGATCGAAGACGAGGACGATTCAGCTTGGCGGCGAGTCTTGACCTTTTGACTCCCCTTGCCCCCTTGACGGCGCTTAGCACTTTGTCCCCTTTCGGCATTCGTCGTTCGACATTCCTCCAATCCCTCGTTCTTTCTCGCTTGAACACGCCTTTTCGGCGCGTTTAGAAGTCTTCTCACCAACCACATGATTTTTCTCGCCGATCTGCCCGCACCCAGCCGCATGGGGGACATCCTCATGGCCTTCCTGAGCATTGTCTTCGAAGGCGCTCCCTACATCCTCATCGGCACGGTCTTTTCAGGGATCATTGACGCCTTCCTGCCGGCCAAGCTGCTGGACCGGGTGCTGCCGAAGAGCAAGGTGCTGGCGACGCTGATCGCGGGCTTCTTGGGGCTGGTGTTTCCGGTGTGCGAGTGCGCGGTGGTGCCGGTGATCCGGCGACTGGTGCAGAAGGGGCTGCCGCTTTCCTGCGCGGTGACTTACATGCTTTCCGCGCCGATCATGAACCCCATCGTGGCGATCAGCACGCTGACGGCGTTCAAGGAGTTTCAGGGCCTGAGCTGGGCGACGGCGGGGAATGCGACGATGACGATCGCGCGTTTGTCTCTGGGC
>NZ_JBIPNG010000260.1:0-9299 GCF_044373815.1 Prosthecobacter sp.
CCAAATCGCCGGAGCCGATCAGAAGTGGGTATGGGCCAAAGCCAAGATCGAAGGCAGCGAAGTCGTTGTCTGGAGCGACGCTGTGCAGCAGCCGATCGGTGTGCGCTATGCCTGGGCCAGCTGGCCAGAAGGTGCCAGTCTCATGAATGCCGAGGGCTTGCCAGCCTCCTGCTTCCGCACCGATGACTTCCTGCCGTCCACGCTCGGTTTCGTGTCTCCCTTCAAAGAGGCAACACCGGCAAAGCCAGCGCCTGCCAAACCATGATCGTTCGAGCCTAGCGTGCATCTTTTCCTCGCTGAACCTGATACATCGCCGTTCCTCGCCGATGAACTGCGCCGCGCCGCACCGGATGCTGCACAACGCGAAATCGAAGGCCTCGGCATCGCTGCGGATCTGAAGCTGGAAGGACTGCTGCTCGCCTTCGCGCGCCAGACACTGCCTGACGCCGTTGAAATCCATGCCGCTTCCATCAATGCGTGGGCGGACCGCATCATCGAAGCCACCGCTGGCATCTTTCCCGATGACCAGCCTTGGCGTTTGCATCTCTGGCCTCAATACGGTGAAGGCAAAGCCGGGCAGCATCGCTGTGAATTGATCCATGCCAGCCTGGTAGAGCGCCTGAAAAAGCGGCGCAGAAAGCTGCTGCGTTCTCTGCTCGATTCGGATGCTGTCTTTGATGCGCAAACCTCCCTGGTGCAGTGCATTCTCACCTCCCCCGAAACCGGCTGGCTTTCCACCTCGCTCGCACCGCAGCCTTATGCTCTGCGCAGTTTGATTTCGAGCTTCCCACGCGGCGAAGTGCCACTGGCCGATGACAAAAGCGCCCCCTCCCGTGCCTTCACAAAACTGGTGGAGTCCGAGCAGCGTCTGGGACGCCAGATCGAGCGCGGGCAGACCTGTGTCGATCTCGGTGCTTCACCGGGAAGCTGGAGCTATGTGCCCATCCAGCGCGGAGCGAACGTCATTGCCATCGACCGCTCAGAGCTACGTGAGGATTTGATGCGCAATCCGCGCCTGCATTTCCAAGTTGCCGACGCCTTCAAATACAAGCCACCGCAAACGGTGGACTGGCTCGTCTGTGATGTCATCGCGGCACCGCAGCGCAGCATCGATCTGCTGCTCGAATGGCTGCGCGAGAAGCGCATGCGCAACTTCATCGTCACGATCAAATTCAAAGGCCACGATGAGTATCCGCTGCTCGACATCCTCAAACGCGAAGCGCCGCCACTCTGCGCGGAGTTTCACCTGACGAGACTCTGCGCGAACAAAAACGAAGTGTGCGCGTTTGGCGTGGTTTGATAGTCAAAAGGCGGGCCAAGCCACCTCACTTACAGCAGCGCCTCATGCGCCCGGCCATCCTTGGCCTCGCAGTAGAGGATGAAGGACTGGTTCACCACTGAATAGCCGCCGGGAGTCGGATAGTCACCGCTGAAATACCAGTCGCCGTACTCGGCACCGAGAGCGTTGTGTAGGTCGGGAATGGTCTGGTAGATGACTTCGACGGTGCCATGCCACGGTGTGTCCTCAGGACTGATCATCTGGGCGATGCGTGCGGAAATTTCCTCGTCGGTGAATGGCGCGTAGATGGCCTTCACGGCATTGCGCATCTCTTCCTTCGGCTTCTTCATCTCGGCTTTGCAGGCCAGATAAGTCTCATGCACGATGTTCGACATGCCACGCGTACGCAGGAGTGAAATGGCGGCCTGGAAGGCGATAAACTTGCCGAGTTCGGCCATGTCGATGCCATAGCAGTCGGGATAGCGAATCTGCGGCGCGGTGGAGCACACGATGATGCGCTTCGGATTCGTACGGGCCAGAATGCGCAGCAGGCTTTTCTTCAGCGTGGTGCCACGGACGATGGAGTCGTCGATGACCACCAGGTTGTCCTTGGAGGTCACAACTCCGTAGGTGATGTCGTAGCTGCCGGACACGAGTGCATCACGCCCCGTCTCCTGGGCAATGAAGGTGCGCATCTTGATATCCTTGAGGGCGATTTTTTCGGCTCGCGGCCAATTGCGCAGCACCAAATCGTCGAGCTTGGCCTCGTCAAACTCACCACTCTTGAGCATGTCCACCAGCGCCTCTTTGACAACAACACGTCGGCTCTTTCGCAGGCCGTCGAGGAAGCCGAAGTAGGCCGTCTCAGCCGTGTTTGGGATGAAGCTGAGCACGGTGTGCTCGAAGTCGTTGTCGATGGCCTTAACCACCTGCGGCACCAGCTGCTCACCGAGCGCCTTGCGCTGGTGGTAGATGGCGGAGTCGTTGCCGCGTGAGAAATAAATGCACTCGAACGAGCAGGGCTTGAATTCACGCGGCTCGGTGAACTTCTGGATGGTCATACCACCATCCGCCTTGATCACGGCCACATGCGCCGGAGGGATCTCATGAGTGTCCTCTTCATTGACGCCAAAGACGGACATCAAGGCTACTCGCTCGGAAGCCATGGCAAAGATCTCGTCGTTCTCGTAATAGTGGCAGGGGCGGATGCCGCTGGGATCGCGCATGGCGAAGAGGTCACCATTGCCGATGACACCGACGATGCTGTAGCCACCATCCCAGCGTTTGGCGGACTCTTTGATCACTTCAGTCACGTCCAGCTGCTCGCTGATGTGCTGCGGAATGTCTTCCCCGGGCATGCCCGAGTCACGCAGGACGTGGTAAAGCTTGGTGTGCGCCTCATCGAGCTGAAAGCCGATTTCTTCCAGCACACTCTGCGTGTCCGTGCCGAAGACGGGGTGCTGCCCGCGCTTCATCATCACCTCGTTGAGTTCGCGGGTGTTGGTGAGGTTGAAGTTCCCCATCACCATCAGCGTACGGGTGGGCCAAGTGGTGCGGCGCATGTAGGGATGCAGCGCGCCCTTGCCGAAGTCACCGCTGGTGCCGTAGCGCAGGTGGCCGATGTAAATCTCCCCGGCCATCTCAAACTCGCGCTTGATGGCGTCCGGATCGTCCTCAAAAGACACGAATTCCTTCCCTTCCTGGTCGCGCTCATCCTTGCGCTGCTTGTCGATGCGGCGGGCGATGCGTTTGAACTCTTTGCGTTCATCCTCAAAGACTTGACCGATGCGTTCCACGCTCTCGGTGCTCCGCATGCGGAACATGTATGGGAGGCCGGGGGGCATGCCGAGCTTGCTACAGCCGATGCCCATGCCGTCCTGGCCACGGTTGCGCTGCTTGGTCATGATGGCCTGCAGGGCGTCAAAGCCGTAGAGGGCGTTGCCGTATTTTTGATAGAAGTATCCTAGCGGCTTTTTCAGCCGCACCACTGCTATGCCGCACTCGTGACTGATTGGGTCGCTCATCGTAAAGGAGCACCCATCTTTGGCATGCCATGGGAGGAGTGCAAGACGTGGAAAAAGTTTCTCGCGTGTGTCTGCCGCCGCCTGTCGCACGTATGTCCCACTCCCCGCCGATGGAATCAGGCTCGTAAACCCAGCCAGCACGTCCGGACGTGGGTCAGGCCACGAATCAAAGGGCGCATGGATAGCGGGCAATCATGTTGCAGAAAATCTCATGCTTCCTGCATTCTTCCCACGTAATTCGAGCAAAACTAGATCCATGGCTGTCAGGATGGCATGGTCCATGCAGTCAGAATTCCCAACCTCCCGATGAAAATTTTCTTACCCCACCGCTTCTGGCTACCCGCCTTGACGCTGGCGGCCTTTTTCATGCCAGCTTCCAGCTACCCGGCCATTCCAGAAATCGGCTCCCCCCTGCCCGTCCCAGCAGCGCCGGAAATCCCGCCGCAGGAACTCCCGGAAGAGCCGATGCCGGGAATCGTGCTGCGCAAACTCGCCTTTGACCGTGAGTTCGACTCCCCAGTCATGCTGGCCTCCATGCCGGATGCCGGCGGAGAGCAGGTCATTGCCATGCAGCGGGGTGAATTCTGCGCTGTGCGGCTGGACGGCAGCGGCCAGTGGCGGCCCTTTCTCGATTTCCGTGAAAAAATGAAGGGCCTAGTGCTCTTCGAGGAAGGCGTGCACGGCATCGCTTTTCATCCCCGCTTTTCTGAGAACCGGCTGTTTTACCTCAGCTACTCGCAAAACGAACCCCGCCGCACCGTGATCAGCGAGATGCGCGCCTCCAAAGACTCCACCCCTGATGCACTGCCGGAGACGGAACGCGTGCTCATGGAGATTCCCCAGCCGCTGGCAGATCACTGGGGCGGTCACATCGCCTTCGGGCCGGATGGTTGTCTCTATATTGCGCTCGGTGACGGTGGCCTGCGTGATGACCCCTATCGGATGGCGCAAAACCCCTGGGTCCTGCATGGCAAAATCCTCCGCATCGATGTGAACGGCCGCAGCGGCAAGCTGCCCTACGCGATTCCCGAGGACAACCCCTTCACCAAAGTGCAGACCGTGCGTCCTGAAATTTTCGCCCTCGGTTTTCGTAATCCTTGGGGCCTCTCCTTTGACGCACGCTCCGGCCAGCTCTGGTGCGCGGATGTCGGCCAAGACCTCTGGGAGGAGATCAACCGAGTGGAAAGCGGTGCCAACTACGGCTGGAGTGATCGTGACGGCCCCGCAAAGAGCGCCTTCCACGCACACAGCTATCTCCCGAACACGCCCACCACCGACCCCGTGCATGCCTACACCCGCATGCGTGGCGAAGGCATCTGCATCGTCGGCGGCCTTCTTTACCGCGGCCAAAAACTGCCGCAGCTCGACGGCGCGTTTGTCTTCGCCGACTGGGGCTACGGCAGCGTCTGGGCACTGGGCATCGATCCCGCCAGCGGCCTGCCCGTCCGCCGCAGCGTTCTGCACCGCAAGGACCCGGAGCATAAGTTCAACCCCACCCTCGTCACGGCAGATCTCGATGGAGAACCCGTACTGCTCTCTCAAGATGGAGCCCTCTATCGTCTGGAAAAGGATGACGATTGAGCAAAGCTTCACTGCAAGAGGCTGACCATGACCGCGTTCAAGGCGGGCCATGAATCGTTTCTTCGCCCTGTTCCTGCTGCTCAGCTCTGCTGCGGTCGCTCAATCGAAACCCGATGTACTCTTCATCGCCGTCGATGACTTGAACGACTGGGTCACCTATCTCGGTGGCCATCCGCAGACGAAAACTCCGAACATCGACCGACTCGTGGCCCGAGGCACGGCGTTCACCAATTCACATTGCGCCGCACCGGCCTGCAATCCTTCGCGCGCGGCACTGATGAGCGGTTTGCGCCCTTGGCAGACGGGGATCTACACCAATGGTGATCCGGCCCAGGGCGTGATGAAGGATGTGCTCACCATCAACCGCCACTTTCTCGCCAGCGGTTACAACACCCTCGGCGGCGGCAAAATTTACCACGGCTATGGGAGCGAAGGACGCACCGATTCATGGACTAAATGGGAGAGCCTGTTCCCCTCCATTCAGGAACACGAGGAAAACATGAACGGCCTCAACCGCGGCCACTTTGACTGGGGGCCGGTGGACGCCAAGCCTTCTGACATGGGCGACTACAAAGCCACCGACTGGGCCATCAACCAGCTCAAGACCGCGCCGCAGGACAAGCCGCTCTTCCTCGCCATCGGCTACATCAAGCCCCACCTGCCTTGGTATGTGCCCAAGGAGTATTAT
This sequence comes from Prosthecobacter sp., assembly GCF_044373815.1. Taxonomy (GTDB): domain Bacteria; phylum Verrucomicrobiota; class Verrucomicrobiia; order Verrucomicrobiales; family Verrucomicrobiaceae; genus Prosthecobacter. The sequence goes on from NZ_JBIPNG010000260.1 coordinate 5,573, forward strand.
GACCGCTTTCCGCTCGCCGACATCAAGCTGCCGGTGACCAAAGAGCATGACCTCGATGACATCCCCAAGGCGGGCGTGCGCATGGCCGGCCCCGAGGGCGATCACGCCGCCGTGATCAAAGGCGACCAATGGAAGAAAGCCGTTCAAGCCTATCTCGCCACGATTTCATTCCTCGATGACCAGGTGGGGCGTCTGCTCGACGGACTCGATCAAAGCCCCCGCAAAGACAAGACCATCATCGTCTGGTGGACCGATCACGGCTGGAATCTGGGTGAAAAGGAGCACTGGCGGAAGTTTGCCTTGTGGGAGGAAACCACACGCACCTCCATGGCCATTGTCGCCCCTGGTGTCACCAAGCCGGGCACAACCTGTACTGCACCGGTCGATTACCTGAACATGTATCCAACCATCTGCGAGCTCACCGGTCTGCCCGTGCCGGAGCATGTCAAAGGCGCAAGCCTCATGCCGCTGCTCAAAGACCCCGCTGCCAAATGGGACGGCGTGGCCGTCTGCACGCACGGCAAAGGCAACCACGCCGTGCGTGACGCCAACTGGCGCTACATCCGCTATGCTGATGGTACCGAGGAACTCTACGACCACACCAAAGACCCGTATGAATGGACCAACCTTGCCAAAGAAGTCGGCATGAGCGACATCAAGGCCAAGCTCGGTGCCGCCATCCCCGCCGCCGACGCTGAAATCAAACCAACGTCAGGTGATGGGCAAAAGAAAGGCGATGGCAAAGGGAAGAAGAAAAAGAAGGCCGAGGAATAGCCTGAGCCTGACTCGCAGAAGCCCGTCATGGCCCTTCTGCTTCCACCGTGAAATCAAGCCCCAAACAGTTTGGTTCGGGTGACTTCATCGCTGTGGCAAATTGCGCGAGGCTCCAGCCCTGCGGACCGGTTTTCTTTGGATCAATTTTGAGTTCGTGGAAGTGGATGAGCAGCTCACCCTTGGCCTTGTCCACTGTCTCCAGTTCTACCCAACCTTTCCATCGCGCAAACAGGCTGTCCACTTTCGCGGCATGCTTCGCATAGTCCGGCACATGGAGTTTCAGCGTTGCCAGATAAGGTTTGCCGTGAATGGGCAGCGCCTCGCGTACAGCCTGCGCGACCTGGTGCTCGCTCACCCTCTTCGGGTCAAAGACAACATTGGCATAAGTGTCTATCACCTGCACGACCGTCGCATCTGCAACACCCTTAGTTTCACTGATTGACTGCTGGACGACATAGACGCAGCTCCCGCACTCCACGCCTGAGACATAAAAGGTCACGGTCGGCTGCTTTTCGGCGGCGTGGAGACCGGACGTAATGGAACCAAGGAAGAAGAGAAGGCGAAGTGTGTATTTCATAACGGAATTTCAAACCAGCCCCCGGATCGGCTCGCCACGGGTTAGAACGCTGAGCAGGCTCGGCGGCAGGCCGTCGGTCACTCGCGCCTCCCCCACATCCACCAGCGTATGCATGATGGTGGCGATCAAATCGGGAATTGTGACCGGTTCTGAAGCGGGCTCTCCGCCATTGCGTGCTGATTGCCCGATGACCTGGCCCATCTTCAATCCGCCCCCATAAATCATGAGCGGTGCCAGGCCGCCCCAGTGATCGCGCCCGCCTTTGACATTGATCTTGGGCGAGCGCCCCATCTCGCCGCAGCAGACGAGCATGATTTTTTCACTCAGACCGCGTGATTCAATGTCCTCGATCAAGGCGGAGACCGCGTGGTCAAAAGGACGTCCCACGTAATCCATGCCCGTGCGACACGGGGCATTGTTGTTGTCAGCATGCATGTCCCACACAAAGCTCGTCGTGACGGTGACAAAGCCGCAGCCGCGCTCGCACAACCGCCGCGCCATGAGCAGCAGCTTGCCAAGCGTGGCGGCGTTGTCGGCATAATGCTCGCGGTTGTTCCACTGCGTGCTGATGCGGTCTTTGGGCAGCAGCGGAGCAGTATCATACCGGGCGATGATTCGCGGGTCCTCTCTGGAAAGATCAAACGCATCCGATACACCACGCCGCAGCACATCGAAGGCAAGCGTTTGAAATTCCGCCATGCCGGCGACGGACTGGCTGCCATCCATGGTTCGCTTCCATTGATCCAGCGAAGCAAGCAAAGTACGACGATCATCCAGCCGGTTCTGTGGCATGCTCAGGGTCATGTCCGCCTGCGCACCACTGCCTGCACCAGGCACAAAGGGCTGGTAAGTCGCCCCCAGTTCACCGCTGGAGGTGAAGTCGCCGAATTGCTTGATCACAGGCCCTGCCATGGCTGAAACCGCCTGCGGAAACAACGCCACATTCGTCGGCATCGCGCTGCTTATGCGCAGCGGCCCCGCCATGCGTGAATACAACGAGCCCAGATTCGCCTTCATCGTGTCTTTGCCTACGATGGTCTTGATGTCGTGCACCGCATCTCCGGTGACGAAGGAACGCACGATGCTAAACTTGTCCGCCAGCTTTGCCAGCCTCTCAAACGTGCTGCCAAACGTCACCCCGGGCAGCTTGGTTTTGATCTCGCCCGTGACGCTGCGGATCTCCGACGGCGCATCCATCTTCGGGTCAAAGGTTTCAAACTGCGACGGCCCGCCGTGCATGAACAAAAAGATGACCGACTTGTCCTTGAGCAGCGACTTTTTGGAAGCCGCCAGCGACTTGAGCGCCATCAGATCACTCAGCCCGAGCCCGCCCAGCCCCAGGCCACCAATGCGCAGGAAATCACGCCGCTGAAGGCGCGAAGAACCCTGGCTGTGGTCGGAAAAGGTCAGCATGTCCCTGCCAAATACGCCACCAAGGAGGCACTCCTTCCTGATTGTGCTTGCCACCCTGCATCGAGTTCGGGATGCTCGCCGCCATCATGCGCATCCACCCTTTCATTCTTGCTGTCGGATTGCTGACCATGGAGGCCGCCGCCGACTCCACCGAATGCCTGCACTGCAACAAGCATTTCCTGCCGCAGCCGCTGAAGCTCATCCCGGGCCGCAAATATGCACGAGATCGCCGGGCGGACATTCTGCATGTGAAGCTCGATGTGACGCCGGATTTTGCCAAGCGCACAATCTCAGGCACGGCGACTCTTCATTTCAAACCGATCGCTCTTCCTTTGGAGAAACTCGAACTGGATGCGGTGGACTTGAAGATCACTTCCATCACGGCCGCCGGTGCGCAGGTCGCGGAGCATCAGGTCACGGAAGACAAACTCATCATCACCTTCGCGAAGGCGATTGCACCAGACGCAGAGGCGACGGTCACTGTCGCCTATTCGGCAGTGCAGCCTGAGCACGGCCTGTATTTCCGCACGCCGGAGATGGGCTACAAAGCAGGCGACACGCAGGTGTGGAGCCAGGGCGAGGCGGAGGAGCATCGCTTTTGGTTCCCCAGCTACGATTACCCCAATGAGCGATTCACCAGCGAAGTCATCTGTCATGTGCCCAAGGGCATGCAGGTCATCTCCAACGGCACGCTGCAGAGCGAAAAGCCCGGCAATGACGGCCTAACGACCTTTCATTGGCTGCAGGATAAGCCGCATGTGAACTACCTCATTGCGATGACGGCGGGCTACTTCCACAAGCTGGAGGATAAGGCGGAAAATCTGCCGCTCGCCATGTTGGTTCCTCCGTCACACACCGCACAGGCGGCAAACGCTTTTACCGACACCCGCAAGATCATCGAATTCTACCAGAAGGAAATCGGCGTGCCCTTTGCCTGGGATAAGTACTATCAGGTTTACTGCC
>NZ_JBIPNG010000261.1:0-9290 GCF_044373815.1 Prosthecobacter sp.
CCGTCGGCTTTGCCAACAAAGACAGCAAGGATTCCTTCGTCGCCCTCTATCTCGAGCACACCGCCCAAGGCATGCCCGAGCCCCGGCATTCAGGCTCGCCGCAAATGTTCTACCGCTGGCACGGTCATGTCTGGAGCCGCTATCCCTTGCCCCAAAAAGTCGTGCCCGCCGGTGCCGTGCTCCACCAAAAGAACGCCTACGTCGCCATCCCCTTCACCGCCACCGAAGGCCCCGCGAAGCTGGAAGCCCTGCGCCATTGCCTCGCCAATCCGCTCCACCTTTCTCCCGGCGAAATCCCACGCAACATCACACCGCCCAAGCCCACCACACGCCTCGCCCGACCCGGTGAAGCCGGCGACAGCCCCATCTCCAAACAAGCCCTGTGGGAAGCCCTGCGCGAATGCAAAGACGAGCAGTTGTACACCGCCGACATCAGCATCGTGGATCTCGGCCTCGTGCACGACATCCGTGTCCGTGGCGACACCGTCCACGTCATCATGTCCATGCCCCATCGCGGCCGCCCCCGGCTCGGCTTTTTCACCTTCGGCTCCGGCGGCAACTCCAAACCCGTCGAGCCCCAATTACTGAAAGTCCCCGGCGTCAAACACGTCGTCGTCGAACAAGTCTGGGACCCCGCCTGGTCCTCCAACCGCCTCACCGACGAAGGCCGCCACAAGCTTGGCCTGGAGGGGTAGAGCAAACAATGTCGGGTATATCATCGAATGAAACACATGCAGGCAACGGCTCGCAAGACATCGGTTGTGTGATGAACTCCTGCCGTTTACCCATCACCTGATCCGGGCTTTCTCTCAACCAGCACACCGCCCGTGCAACAACCCTCACGAATCCTATGATTGCCAAGATGAAGTGTTCCAACTGTGGTGCGGAGATGTCGAACCTCAACATGTCTTGGGGCAAGAAGCAGCTCTGGTTTATCATCCCCATCATGCTTCTCGGCTTCCTGCCAATGATCAAACTTTTCTGGTTCAAGGCAGAGCCCGCCAAAGAACTTACCATCACGGAAATTCAGCAACGAACAAACGGCAGCGCGCTTGAGATTGTGGGACTTCTCACAAACAACGGCACGCACACGTTTTCGAGTGTCACCGTTGAGGCCGAGTTCTACGATGCAGCAGGAAACTTCATTGATGAGGAGACCAGCTATGTTCGTTCCGACATTGCCAAAGGAGCCAAGGAGCATTTCAAGATCACCGTGAAAACACCCCCGGCCCAGGCGAGTCTGCCAGACTCAAAAATGGTCGTGAAGGTCACGGGCGGACACTCGATGCCATTCTGAAGTCACTCACAGCCATCATCGGCCAAACAGGATCGGTGAAAAATGCCATTCACTTGCCCCGTCTCAATCCCGCGCACTTACGCAGCCTCTGCGTGTAAGCCATTCAAGCATCGCACTCGCTCCATGACAAACCGTCGTCACTTCCTCAGCAAAACCGCCGCTGCCTTCGCCGGTGTGCAAATCCTCCCGCGTTCTGTTTTCGGAGCCAATGAAAAGCTCAACATCGCTTTCGTCGGAGCCGGCGGCAAAGGCTGGCACGCCGTGCAAAGCCTGCAAAACAACGACAGCGTGAACTTCGCCGCCTTTGCGGATGTGCATGAAGCCCGGGCCACCGAGTCACGCAAAGCCAACCCCGCCGTGCCCTTTGTGTCAGACTTTCGCAAGATGCTCGATCAGCACGGCAAAAGCATCGACGGCGTCATCATCTCCACACCGGACCACACACATCACTTCACGGCCAAGACCTGCATGCAGGCCGGAAAGCCAGTGTACCTCGAGAAGCCGCTGACGCACAGCATCGCCGAGGCGCGGGATTTGATGGCCCTGGAGCAGCAGACGAAGCTCGCCTGCCAGATGGGAAATCAAGGCCACTCCGGCGGCGGCATTCTCGTTCTCGAAGAATGGGTGAAAGCCGGCGTTCTCGGACATGTGAACGAAGCCCACTGCTGGGCGGGCCCGATCTGGAGCTACCCCGATGCACGCCCTGCGGAGGAGCCAGTGCCCGCCGGCCTTGATTGGAATCAATGGCTCGGCCCCGCCGCAAGTGTGCCTTACAGCTCCAAATATCTGCCCGCACAGTGGCGCGGCTGGTTTGAGTTTGGCAACGGCACGCTCGGCGACTGGGCCTGCCACAACATGGACGCGCCGTATCACGTGTGGGGTCTCGACTGCCCCAGCCGCGTGGAGATTGAATCCTCCGGCCCCAGCAAGCTCTCCTTCCCAGCCAGGGTCAAGATCACCTACACCTTTCCCGCCAGCGCCACTCGCGGCGAGTTCAAACTGCATTGGTACCACGGCACAGACCACGCCCTGAAACGCCCGCCAGAACTCGAGGCCACGCGCGCCTTCCCAGATGGCGGCACGCTCATTCACGGCAGCAAAGCCACCGTCCTCATGGGCACCCACGCCGGCACACCACGCGTGATCCCCGAGGCCAAGATGCAGGAGCTCAGCACCTCACTGCCCAAGGTGAACCTCAAGCGCTCCAACCACTGGGACAACTGGCTGCTCGCCATCAAAGGCCAGGAAACCTGCCGCTCCAACTTCGCCTACGGCGGCCGCCTCACCGAGACCATGCACTTTGGCAACATCGCCCTGCACGTGAATCGCAGCCTCACCATCAACCCCGCAACCCGCAGCATCATCGGCGACGAAGAAGCCACCGCCCTCATGCACGGCCCCGCAGCGCGTGAAGGCTGGAAGGTGTGAGAAAGCCAGCAGCACATGCCCCGCGAGAAATCGCGCTCATGTCACCCAAAACTGTGCCTGCGCATATTGCTTGAAGTACGATAGACACTCCTGTCTGTCGATCAGCGCTTTCCAATTCACCCCAGACCGAAGGACCATGTCCATCGCACTTAACAGAGTCTTCAGACAGGCCACCTCAGAATTTAAAGTACTCTAAGGGCCCCCTCAGCCTTTTCACCGGCTTCGCACCCAGCTGACGTCGCTTCTTCGACGCAAAAGCTATCTGAAGTACGATGGACACTCCTGTCTGTCGACCAGCCCCACCGCAATCCTCCGCGCCCACGCCCATCCCAGAGCTCAAACTCAACGCCCCAAAATCAGAACCACCTTCCGCGCTTCCATAACAGCCGTCTGCGTTCTCCAAGTCTCTCGCGGTGCAAAAAGTTCTCTCCTCTCCGCCTCCGGTCATTCCTTTGCCCACCATTCCTTTGCCGAAAACAGACCCATCCTTTCGTCCAGCACTCCCTCAAAGCCCCCTTCTTTGAATCCTCAGTTTCCGTGTATTCCGTGGTTAAAAAGTCCGTTCCCCTCTTCCTCCGGCCATTCCCTTGCTCCCCATTCCTTTGCTAAAAACAGACGCTTCCTTCCCCCAAAAACCCTCCTCTTTTTTCCACCTCTTTCCTCTTTTTCGGCCACTCCCTCCCGCTCCGAATTGACGAGTTGAACACCGCCAGCGCGCCCTCCACCATGCCCCATGAAGCACAGCGTCACCGAGCTCCCCTTCAACAGCTTCCTCGGCCTCGAATCATCCCCCGATCCCGCGCAACTCCTCCGCCTTCCAGCAGGCCCCCACTACCTCAACCACCTCGGCACCGTCCACGCCAGCGCCCAGCTCGCGCTCGCCGAAGCCTCCAGCGGCGAATTCCTCCTGCGTTCCCTCGGCCCCGACTCCGGCGTCATCCCCGTCGTCCGCCGCCTCGAATCCAAATTCCGCAAACCCGCCAACGGTGCCCTCACCTCCACCGTCACCACCCCACCCGAAACACTGGATCAACTCCGCGCCGATCTCGCCGCCAAAGGCCGTGCCATCATCAGCGTCGCCGTGGAGCTCCACGACGAATCCGGCACCCACTCCCTCTCCGCCACCGTCGAGTGGTTCATCACCAAACTTCCATGAAAGTCGGCATCTTCATCTATGACGACATCGAAGTCCTCGACCTCGGCGGCCCCTTCGAAGTCTTCTCCGTCGCCACCCGCGTCAAAGCCCGTCTGGAGCCCGGATCTCCGCCGCCCTTCAATGTCTTCACCATCGGCGAAACCACCGCCCCCATTCACGCCTGCGGTGGCCTCATCGTCACTCCCACCTTCTCCTTCGCCGATCATCCGCCCATCGATCTCCTCCTCATCCCCGGCGGCATCGTCTCAGCCGAACTCAAAAAGGAAAAGGTCATCCACTGGATCGCCACCACCTCCGCCAAAGCAAAGCTCACCGCCAGCGTCTGCACCGGCTCCTCCCTCCTCGCCCAAGCCGGCCTCCTCGATGGCAAACATGCCACCACCCACTGGGCCGACATCGACGACATGAAATCCATGTTCCCCAACGTCACCGTGGAAAAAGATGTTCGCTGGGTCGATCAAGGCACCCTCATCACCTCCGCAGGAATCTCCGCCGGCATCGACATGGCCCTCCATCTCGTCTCCCGCCTCGAATCCGAATCCCTCGCCCTCACCACCGCCAAACAGATGGACTACCGCTGGATCAAATCATGAACACTCTCACCTCCCCCGCAGACCTCATTCAACGCCAGCTAGACGCCTACAACGCCCACGACCTCGACGCCCTCCTCGCAACCTACGCCGAAGACGCGAACCTATTCGAACACCCCGCCACCCTCCTCGCCTCCGGCCACTCCCAGCTCCGCGCCCGTTTCGCACTCCGCTTTCAAGAACCCAATCTCCACGCCCATCTCCTCAACCGCGTCCTCATCGACCGCTTCGTGGTCGACCACGAACGCGTCACCCGCACCTTCCCCGACGGCACCGGCACCATCGATCTCGTCGCCACCTACGAAGTCGTTGACGGCAAAATCATCAACGCTTGGTTTCTCGCCAGCCCCAAAACACTCGACTCACAAACCTGAACTGCCATGCCATCCAAAACCGAAAACGCCGACCTGAGTGATGCCGAATTCATCAACACCCGGCTCAGCTCCGCCAAGTTTCACGATGTGAATCTCTCAGGAGCCCGGTTTGTCGATGTGAATCTGTCCTCCGCACATTGGGAGGACGTGAACCTCACTGGCACAGTCATCTCCAACGCCAACTGCTCACACATGAGCATCGCCAACGCCTGCTACGAAGGCATGCGCATCGACGGCATTCTCGTCACCGATCTGCTGCAGGCTTATCGCAGCCAGTCGTCATGAATGATCAACGCCAACCCAACGCCGGTTGGACCTTGACCAACGCATCCGATACCTCAGCCCCCGGCTGCGACCTCGTACGCCAATGGCTGCGCGAGCACAACGGGGCGGTGAATCCGACATTCATGGAGAAGCTGCAACAGCCTGAGCACGCATCCCAGCCCCTCATCCTTCTCACTCATGCCGACGGCGAAACAGTAGGCGGCCTCTTCGCTGAAACCCAGCTATCCTGGCTGCGCATCTCCATCATGGCCGTGCATCCCGACTGGCGTTCCAAAGGCATCGGCTCCGCCCTCCTCGCCGAAGCCGAACGCCTCGCCCTCGAACGCGGCTGCAAGCATGCCTATGTTGATACCATGGAATATCAGGCCCCTCAGTTCTACTTGTCCCATGGCTTTGAAAAAGTCGGCCAGATTCCCGACTGGGATTCACATGGACATAGTAAAATGTACTTCTCCAAAGACTTGCATCTGCCATCCAGCCGTCACAGCGCCTGAGGAACGGCCCTCGATAGAACGACGGCTGCTTTTCTTAGGCAATGGTGAATTTTTAGCTCCCCCCTAAAACCTCAGGTTTTGCTTGTTAAAACAGTATCCATTCGGTTCAGATTGCACTGAACCTTCGCATGCCGTCAGCTACCCACCTGCTTTTTTTGAACTTCCGCAGCGTCATCCTGACGCTGACGGTCTTTTTTCCTTGTCTGCTGCAGGCGCAGTCGCCGTCAGCCACAACGCATGCGGCGACGAACGTGAGTGATCTCTCCGCGACCTTGAACGGCATGATGAATCCTGGCGGCGTAAGCAACTGGGTGTATTTCCAGTTTGGCACCACCACCAGCTACGGACAGGCCATTCAATCGGCGCCCTCCTCGGTCACAGGCTATGCCAACGTGACAGAATCTGTGGTGGTTTCATATCTGCTGCCGAACACAACCTACCACTTCCGCATGGCGACTGATCCGGCAGGCATGCAAAGCCGTTACGGTGCCGACATGACCTTCACCACGGGCCCGCCCGCCACCCCTCCAATCACCGGAACCGTTTTCACGAAAAATATTTATGCAACAGGTGCGCTGGTCGAGTGCCGGGTGAACAGCGGCAGTTCGCAGTCGACGGTTTCCGTCCAGTATGGTACGACCCCGAGTTACGGCTCCACCGCAACGCTGCAGAATCCCACGGTGCCGATCTCAAGCTACAGCGACACATCCACGGGAATCAGCGGGCTGCAGCCAGGCACCACGTACCATTACCGCTTCAAGGCGGTGAACACAGAGGGCACGACCTACAGCGAGGATGCGACCTTCACCACCCTCGAAGCTCCGGTCATCACCACGGGCGCGGCTACTTCGGTGACGGATCTCTCCGCCGTCCTCAACGGCACCGTCGACGGCAAAGGCGGCGATTATACCATCTACGTACAATACGGCCCCACCACGGCCTACGGCCAGTCACGCCAGGGCAACAATATCTCTAGCTTCACGACGGGGCCCCAGCCGTGCAGTGCGAATCCGACGAACCTCCTGCCAAACACGACCTATCATTACCGGCTCTTCGTCACCGTGAGCAACACCCTGACCTGCCATGGTCAGGATGCGACCTTCACCACCGCCGCGGCAGGCACGCCGCCTGAGGTACAGCCTTACGGTGCCTCAGGGATTGCGCAGACGCCGACACGAGCAGAATTGTTTCTCACTTGGTTAAAGACCGGCAGCTCGGCCACCACCGTCAGCTACGAGTACGGACTCACGGCGAGTTATGGCAGCACGGCGGTAAATCCCACGCCGAAACCGGTGAACACGTTCCAAGAATTCTACGTGGCCGCGGTGCAGCTCACCGGCCTGACACCTGACACGACTTATCATTTTCGTGCCAAGGCAGCCAACACCGAGGGCGTGGTTTACACCGAAGACCAGACTTTCACCACCCGTGTGGCTCCGAACTTGATCAACGCAGGGGAAACAGGCGTCACCGACCTCGCCGCGACGCTGAACGGCACCGTGAACACTCAGGTGCTGCTGCTTGACATATCCTTTGAATACGGCACCACCACAGCCTACGGCTTGTCGGCGTCGGCGGCGTCATCTCTGCGCAATGCAGGCGCCGCTCCCGTGAGTGTGAATCTTCTCTACCTGCTGCCAGACACTCTCTATCATTACCGGATCAAGGCGGTGAACCATGACATTCCCGCCGAAGTTTTTTACGGCGAGGATGCCACCTTCATCACCACCCCCGCTGCCACCATGCCCGTCGTGGAATCGATCAGCACGTCGGACCTGCTCACGCGCTCGGCCCAGTTGCAGTGCTCATCGGTTTACTCCGGCAGTTCGCCCGCGACGGTGGTTTTCCAATACGGCACAAGCATCGCGTATGGCAGCTCAGTGACCTACGACACCACTTTGCCGATGAACTACTCGCAGCCGGTCAAAGTGTCGCTGGGCGGCCTCACCCCTGGCACGACGTATCATGCGCGTGTCGTGGCGACGAATGCGCAAGGCTCCACCACGGGCGACGACATCACCTTCACCACTCCCGCCATCATGCCGCCATCCATTGGGGCTGTTTCAATCCAGCAGGCGCGCACCACCGCAGCTCTGGTGCAGGCGGTGAATGTCAGTGCGGGCAGTGCGGATGCTGACATCGTCTGGGATTATGGCCTCACCACCGGGTATGGCAGCAGCGTGTCCGCCAGTCCCGCCACCATGACGATGAACACCATGGGAACGGTCACCGGCTTGTTCAGCGGCCTGCAGCCCGGCACGACCTATCATTTCCGCTGCCGTGCCACGAGCACGGACGGCTCGGGGACGAGCGCGGACGGCACATTCACAACCGCCAGCGGCCCTTCCCTCCCCGTCACCGGCAGCGCTGTAAGTGTCGGCGATCTCACCGCGATCCTCACCGGCAGCGCCTCCACCACCACCGGCCCTCTCACCTTCTTTTTCGAACTCGGCACCACCACGGCCTACGGCACCATCTTCACCCCCGGCTACGCCACCATCACCAGCGCCACCAGCACACCGGTGTCCTCTCTTGCCACCGGACTCCTTCCCAGCACAACCTACCACTACCGTCTCAACGTTCGCGATGTGGACGACAACGTCTCCAGCGGCGCGGACATGACCTTCACCACCGCCGCACCCGCCACCCCGCCGGTCATTGCAAACATCCAGGTACAGTCCAAGTCGGCCAACGGTGCCACCCTGTATGCTTATGTGGGCTCCGGCAGTTCCCCCGCCACAGTCGAGTTTCAGTACGGCACCACCACCGCTTACGGCTCACAGTTCACATTCAGCACGCCTGTGGGCACCAGCCAGTACGGTGACTTCACCAAAAAAATCCCCGGCCTCGATCCCTCCACCACCTACCACTTCCGCGTCGTGGCGACCAACAACGAAGGCACCACCACCGGCACGGACAACACCTTCACCACACCTGCCCTCCCGGATGTTGTGACCGGCAGTGCCACCAGCATCCTCGCCACCACCGCCACGCTCGGTGGCAGCGTATCCTTGCATGGCGGCAACTACACGATGGCCTTCGACTACGGCACCACCACCGCCTACGGCCAGACAGCGATACCGAGTGTCATCTCCTTTGGCGGTTTGGGAGGTCTCATTATTATAGGTATAGGTGGTGGTGATTCACCGCTAAACATCACCGCCAGTGCCTCGGTCCTGCCCCAAACCGCCTATCATTTCCGCCTCAAGCTGACCGATCCTTATGGCAACAGTTTCTTCGGCACCGACGCCACTTTCACCACCCCCGCAGCCGTCGAGGTCTGGCGCCAGCAGCATTTCGGTGTCACCGCCAACACTGGAGACGCGGCAGACTCTGCCAGCCCCGCGCATGATGGCATCCCGAACCTGATGAAGTACGCCTTGTGGATGAACCCCGCCGACCGGGGTCTGCAGCCGCCCGTCACCGTCCAAAACCACAACAATATCCCTTATCTCAGCCTCACCTTTTCACGCAACCCAAACGCCATCGACCTCACTTACGAAGTACAAGCCGCAGACAGCCCTGCAGGCCCGTGGACCTCAGTGATGACGATCCCCCCAGGCGGCTCCGCTACGGGCCCTGGATTCCTCGACGAAAACATCCTGAGCATCACCACTACCACCTTCCCCTTCGGCAATCCCATTGTGACCATCATCAGTGATACGG
>NZ_JBIPNG010000262.1:0-9221 GCF_044373815.1 Prosthecobacter sp.
GATCCCGCAGCATCCACGACGGCATGCGAAAGCGCGGCCCACGTGCCAGATAGCGGTTCTCAGGATCGACCTGCGCGTCTTTGATTTTCGATGACTGCTGGTACGTTTCGCTCGTCACGATCAAGCGCATCAGCGCCTTCACATCCCAGCCGCTGTCGATGAACTCGGAGGCCAACCAGTCGAGCAGTTCGCGCTGCGGTGGCTCCTCGCCCTGCAAACCGAAATCCTCCGCTGTTTTCACAAGGCCGATACCAAAGAACGCCTGCCAGAAGCGGTTCACCGTCACACGCGCCGTCAGCGGGTTGTCACGGCTCACGATCCACTGCGCGAGGCCCAGGCGGTTGCGCGGTGCGTCAGGCTTCATCGCGGGCAGACTCGCCGGCACATTGAAGCTCACCTTCGTGGTGCTGGGCTTGTCATACGCACCTTTTTCCAGCACAAAGGTCTCACGCACCTTGGTCGTGGTGTCCATGACCATCACCTTGGTGACGGCGCTGGTGGCTGAAACGCGCGCACGCACGGCAGCGAGGAGCTTCTGCAGCAGCTTCGTGTACCCGGCGTCCTTCTCTTTGAAATAGTTCACCGCCTCCAGCAGCGGATCCACGCCCCGGTTCTTCGGCTCCGTCTTGGCAATGTAGCTCGGCAGGTTTCCAGGCAGCTTGATCGCATCGGATTCCGTCAGCGGTTTGCCTGCGAGACGCGGCCATTTGGTCAGCTCAAACGCCTCCACCTCCGCTGCGACTTGCTTCACTTTTTCCGTGGTCGTCTTCACCCGTTCGAGTTCCGCAGGCGTGGACATGTCCATCGCCGGAGCCGCCTGTCCGCTGCGGCCAATGCCGTCCTCGCTCGTCTGGTTGAAGACATCGTAGAGGCCGTAGTAATCACGCATCGTGAGCGGATCAAATTTGTGATCGTGGCATTTCGTGCAGCCCATCGTCAGCCCCAGCCACACGGTGCTGGTCGTCTCCACGCGATCCATCACATTCTCCACCCGCGTCTCTTCCGCGATGCGTCCGCCCTCGCCGTTGATCATGTGGTTGCGGTTGAATCCCGTGGCCAGTTTTTGCTCAGGCGTTGCATTGGGCAGCAAATCGCCGCCAAGCTGCCAGACCGTGAAACGGTCATAGGGCATGTTTTCATTGATCGCCTTCACCACCCAGTCACGCCACGGCCACATGGTGCGCTCGGGATCTCCTTGGTAGCCGTTCGTGTCTGCATAGCGTGCCGCATCCAGCCAGTCCCAGGCCCAGCGCTCCCCGAAGCGCGGAGAATTCATCAGGCGCTCCACGGCCTTCGCGTAGTCTTCCTTCAATTCGTCCGCTGTCGGCGGCAGCCCGGTTAGATCTAGCGATACACGGCGCAGCAACGCCACCGCATCGGCGCGTGGCGAAGCCTTCATCCCCTTCTCCGCCAGCTTCGCCTGTACAAAGGCATCGATGGGATGCTTTGCGCCCACGTTGGGAACCTTGGGGCGTTCGATCCGTTTGAAGGCCCAGTGCGTCCCCCACTTCGCTCCTTCGTCGATCCACTGCTTCAGCAGCTGCTTCTGCGCATCCGTCAGCGTGCGGTTGCTCTTCGGCGTGGGCATCACTTCATCCGGGTCACTGCTGAAGATGCGTTCGATCATTGAGCTCTCATGGCTCTTGCCTGGAAGAATGGCCGCTACGCCGTCTTTCACGGCCTTGGCCTCCTTTTCCACGTCCAGCCTCAGTTCACCTTTGCGCTCCTTCGCATCCGGGCCGTGGCAGAAGTAGCATTTGTCCGAAAGGATCGGCTGGATGTCGCGCGAGAAATCAATCGCCGCCGCAGTGAGAGCCGAGGCTGAGGAGGACACAAATGACACGCATGGTTGGACGGAATGAGCATACGATGTCCGCAGGTTCAGTATTGCCAAACATGCATGGCAGATCCTAGCATGACGAAATGCACATCCCAACCCTCATCGAGCACAAGCGCGACGGCGGAGCCCTCACCTCTGAGGAGATCCACTTCGTCATCAGCGCCTTCACTCGCGGGGACATGCCGGAGTACCAGATGAGCGCCCTGGCGATGGCGATCTTTTTCCGCGACATGACGCCGGAGGAAACCGCCGCACTCACCGAGGCCATGCTGCACAGCGGCAGCATGCTGCTGTGGAACGACCACGACCCCATGCGCGTGGACAAACACAGCACTGGCGGCATTGGCGACAAGACCTCCCTCATTCTCGCGCCCCTGCTCGCCTGCGACAACGTGTGGGTGCCGATGATCTCAGGACGTGGCCTCGGCATCACGGGCGGCACCTTGGACAAACTGGAAAGCATCCCCGGCTTCCGCACCCAGCTCAACGAGGTGGAGATTCACAACGTCATCGACCGCATCGGCTGCGTGATGGTCGGCCAGACCACCGGCATCTGCCCTGCGGACAAAAAGCTCTACGCCCTGCGCGATGTCACCGGCACCGTGCCCAGCGTGCCGCTCATCACCGCGAGCATCATGAGCAAAAAACTCGCCGAAGGTCTGAACCGCCTCGTGCTGGATGTGAAGTGGGGCAGCGGTGCCTTCATGAAAACGCAGGAGGAGGCGCATCGTCTCGCCCACAGCCTCGTCACCGTCGGCGAAGCCATGGGCGTGCGCTCCAGCGTGCGCCTGAGCGAGATGAACGAGCCCACGGGCGAATCCGCCGGCAATGCGCTGGAAGTCGCCGAATGCGTGCGCTGCCTCAAAGGCGAAGGCCCGCAAGATCTTGAGGACATCGTGCTCGATCTCGCCTCCGCCGTCTCCGTTTCATCCCGCGCCGATCTCGCCTCCATGCTGCACCGGGGTGATGCGTGGCGAAAGTTTCAGAAGATGGTCGCTGCTCAAGGCGGCAACGTGGACGCGCTGGAAAAGATGGCCACCGTGCATCGCGCACCGTTCATCGGCGAACTCAAAGCCACCGCCAGCGGCACCCTCACGCGCATGGATGCCGGAGGCATCGGTCAGGCGGTGCTGGAGCTGGGCGCCGGGCGCTCCAAAGCCGCCGATCCCATCGACTTCGCGGTGGGCTGCGATCAAATCGCCAAGACTGGCAAGCAGGTGCAAACCGGCGATGTGCTGCTGCGTGTGCATGCGCGGACGAAAGGCGCGTTGTTTCGCACGCTCGATATTTTGCAGGAGCACATCAGCATCGTCTGACCTGCTGACCACCCCCGCCCCAGTCCCCGGTTGCGGGTAGAGAGACCGATGTTAGCTTTGTGAACATGAGCACCAAAGAGCAAACCTTGTCCTGGCTGGCCGAGCTGCCGGAGGATTCGCCTGCCTGGCGCGAGCTGCATGATGATGCCCGGCTGCTGCGCGACATCGCCGTGGCCGAGGATGATGTGCGAAACGGGCGTGAACGCCCCCTGGCGGAAGCCCGGGAGCTGCTGGAACACAAATGGGCTCAACGTCGTTCCAAGTCCGCCTGACCGATTCGGCGCTCAACGATCTGCATGAGATCGACGACTACTGGTTCCTGCATGGCGAGCCAGACCGCGGAGAGCGGTACGTCCGCAACCTTATCGAGACAGCAGAGACGGAACTGTCATCACCGCTGCGCGCACAAAGTGGTCGCCCTGTGCGTGTGGCTGTCCTGCCAGACACGCGAGAGATTTTAGTCTTCAAAGGCAGCTACAAGATCATCTACCGGATCGACTCAGCCGAGAATGTCGTTCACGTCCTGCGCTTCTGGCACGGCCATCGCCATGAGCAGGATCTGGACGAAGGCAGAGCGTGATTCCATAACATCGGCGGAAAAAGTCACCGAAAAATCTCCATGCTTGAGAAGCTTACGTACGCCCGTACCTCTCCGCATGAACCGCCGCCGCTTTCTCCAGACCACCGCTGCCGCAGCCCTGCTGCATGAATCCGTCCAGGCCGCACCGCCTTCGACGCGCATCATTGACACACACACACATTTCTATGATCCCACCCGTCCCGGTGGCGTGCCATGGCCGGGCAAGGGCACACCTTTGTACCGCACCGTGCTGCCTGCCGACTGGCTCGCGGTGGCAGCGCCGCATGGAGTCAAAGAAACCGTCGTCGTCGAAGCCAGTCTGCTCGTGGAGGACAACCAGTGGATTCTCGATCTCGCTGCGAAGGAAAAGAGCATCGTGGGATTCGTCGGTCATCTCGATCCGGGCGCGGAGTTTGCAGGCCATCTGGAGCGTTTCGCCGCGAATCCGATCTTTCGCGGGGTGCGCTGGAGCGGCGCATTTCTGCAAGATGCAGCGAAACAGGAAGCCGTGCTCGCCGGTGCCAAAGCGCTGGCCAAACACGGACTGGAGCTCGATTTGAACGGCTCGCCCGCCTATCTGCCTCACGCCGCCAAACTCGCCGCCGATGTGCCCGATCTGCGCGTCCTCATCAATCACCTCGGAGCCTCCGGTGATCCCCAGTCCCTGCGTCCCGAATGGAAGGAAAACATCCGTGCTGTGGCCAAACAGCCGAACGTCTTCATGAAAGTCTCAGCACTCGTGGAGCAGGTGAAATGCGAGTACGGCAAGGCCCCGAGCGATACCTCCTACTACCTCCCGATTCTCGACCATCTCTGGGAGTGCTTCGGCCCCGACCGCCTCATCTACGGCAGCGACTGGCCCGTCTCCGACAGGGGCGCGCCGTATGACGTCGTCTTTAAAATTGTGGACGAGTACTTCCGCGCCAAAGGCACGGAGGCTTGCGAGAAGTACTTCTGGAAGAATTCCAAGGCAGCGTATCGGTGGGTCGAACGCATCTGATCTCTGTCATTCCTCAATCCCCATGCGCCTCGTCCTCCAACGCGTCTCCTCCGCCTCCGTCACCGTCGATGACACCCTCACCGGCCAGATTGGCACGGGCCTGATGATTCTGGCCGGCATCGAACATGAAGACACGCTGGAGGACGCGACATGGCTGGTGCAGAAGCTCACGCAGATGCGCATCTTTGGCGATGCGGAGGGCAAAATGAACCTCAGTGTGAAGGACATCGGCGGAGAGCTGCTGGTGGTGAGCCAGTTCACGCTGCATGCCAGCACGAAGAAGGGAAACCGCCCCAGCTTCATCCGTGCTGCGCGCCCTGAGACCGCCATCCCGCTCTATGAGCAGTTCTTGTCGCTGCTGGAGGCCGAGATCGGCAAGCCCGTGGCACGCGGCATCTTCGGTGCCGACATGAAGGTGGCGCTGGTCAACGACGGGCCGGTGACCATCTGCATCGACTCAAGGGCACGGGAATAAAAAGTAGCCCTGTCTACTTCTCGAAACATAAAAAGGGCGGACCGAAGTCCGCCCTTCTCATTTGGTTTTCCAAGTTTTGGGGGTTGGAAAGTTAGGCAAGTCGTGGCTTCACCAGCGTTTCGAGGCGGTTCACACCGCGACGAATGCGAGCTTTAATCGTGCCAAGAGGCTCGTGCAGGCGCTCGGCCACTTCGGCCTGGGTGAGGCCGGTGAAGTAGGTCAGCTCGATGGCTTCGCGCTGATCCTGCGTGAGGCGAGATACCGCACTGTGGAGGATGGTGTCGCGTTCCTTGAACTCGAGGTTTTCGTGGCCGGAAGGTTCGAATTCGTACTGGTCCTTCTTGTTTTCGGACTCGAAATCGTCGTTCAGGCGTGAGCGGCGCTGCTTGGAGCGGATGCGGTCGATGGCGCGATTGCGAGCCAAAGTCGTGAGCCAAGTGAGCGGCTTGCCTTTACGGGGTTCGTAGAGGTGGGCCTTGTTCCAGACCTGCACGAGGACCTCCTGCATGACGTCCTCCGTATCGTGGTGGTCGTTCAAGACATTGGAGATCGAGGCGAAGATGAGGCCGCTATACTTCTTATAGAAGGTCTGGAAGCTGGCGGAATCGCGTTCCGAGATGCGCTTCAGGAGGCGGATGTCTTCGACGACATTGGGGTCAACCTCTGGGGAAATTTCAGTCATGTTCATGGTGATTGGGGGTACCTGACAGGTTGGAATAATTGCGACAAACGCCCTTTCGTCAAAGATTTGTTTCTGTTTTGTCTAATTTTATATCGAATTTTGTCTAACTTTGAAGCCTTCGGGGGTGCTCAGAGCACCTGTTCGTGAGAGATATATCGACACGGTCTTATTCCTGCATGTTGAACAAAACTGAAGAACGGGGCCTGCCTGGGCTTCATGAGTGGCTTCCTTGTTAATCCGCCCAAGTCCATGATCTGGATGTACAAATCGGACTCTACGGAGAATTCGCCCCGGCTGAGGAGGTGCGCTTCCAAGCCCATTGGGAGAGAACGCCCTTCCTCCGACCTTTCCCCGGCATGGATTTTGGCACTGCCTTACCCCTTGCACGCAGGCCGAATCCGCCGACTCTACGCGCCCTTTTTCAGCCATGATCCCCAACGCCTACCGTACCTTTCACTGCAACGCCGTCCGCTCAGAGCACATCGGCCAGACCGTCACACTGTGTGGCTGGGTGAATTCGGCCCGCGACCATGGCGGCGTCATCTTCATCGACCTGCGCGACCGCGAAGGCCTGACCCAGGTGGTGTTCCGCCCGGAAGAGAACGCTGAACTCGCCGCCCTGAGCCATCACCTGCGTGATGAAGACGTGCTGCAGATCACCGGCAAGGTGGCTGCACGCCTCGCAGGCACGGAAAACGCCAAGCTGGGCACCGGCGATATTGAAATCGTCGCCACTGAATTCAAGATCCTCAACAAGGCCGATGTGCTGCCCTTCCAGCTGGACCGTGAGCTGTCCAACGAAGACATGCGGATGAAGTACCGCTACCTGGACCTGCGCCGCGAGCGCATGAGCAAGAACATCCGCACGCGCCACAAGATCACCAACGCCGCACGCAACTGCCTCGACGCCGCCGGCTTCATCGAAGTCGAGACACCGATCCTGAGCAACCCGACGCCCGAAGGCGCGCGCGACTTCCTCGTGCCTGCCCGCCTGAACCCCGGCCGCTTCTACGCGCTGCCGCAGGCTCCGCAGCAGTACAAACAGCTCATGATGGTCGCCGGCCTTGAGCGCTACTTCCAGATCGCCCGCTGCTTCCGCGATGAAGACTTGCGTGCCGACCGCCAGCCTGAGTTCACCCAGATCGACATCGAGGCCAGCTTCATTGAGCGCGATGACATCCTGAACCTCGTCGAAGGCCTGCTGGTCAAGATGTTCAAAGCCGGCACCGACCGCGACATCCCCACGCCCTTCCCGCGCATGACGTATCAGGAAGCCATGGACCGCTACGGCTCCGACAAGCCGGACACGCGCTACGGCAACGAAATCGTGGACATGGCTGATGTCTTCGCCACCAGCGGCTTCAAAATCTTCCGCAGCACCATTGAAAACGGTGGCGTCGTGCGTGCCATCAACGCCAAGGGCTTCGCCGGTATTACCACCGGTCAGATGATCCGTCTCAACGAAATCGCCACTCAGGCGGGCATGAAAGTGAAGCAGCTCGCCTTCATCAAGGTGGAGCGTGATGCGAACGGCGTGCTCGAATACAAGAGCCCCCTCTGGAAGTTCTTCAGCGAAGACGAGCAGAAGGCCCTCATCGCCAAGCTCGGCGTCGTGGAAAACGACATCGTGTTCTTCTACGCCGGCACCTGGCAGGAAGCCTGCGACATCCTCGGCCGCGTGCGTGTGGAGATCGCCAACATGACCGCGCTGACCAAGGACAGCACCGCGTTCAACTTCCTCTGGGTCGTCGATTTCCCATTGCTCGCCCAAGATGCCGAAACACAGAGCTGGGTGGCCGTGCATCATCCCTTCACCCGTCCGAAGACGGAAGACATTCCTCTCATGGACGCCGGTGAATACGGCAAGGTGCGCGCTGAAGCCTACGACGTGGTCCTCAACGGCTACGAACTTGGCGGCGGCTCCATCCGAATTCACGAGAAGGATCTCCAGGCCAAGATGTTCAGCGTTCTCGGTGTGAACGAAGAAGAGCAGGCCCACAAGTTTGGCCATCTCCTCGACGCCTTCCGCTTCGGCGCCCCTCCTCACGGTGGCCTTGCCCTGGGTCTGGACCGCATCGCCATGCTTGTCAGCGGAGAGGAAAGCATCCGCGAAGTCATCGCCTTCCCGAAGAACAACAGGGGCAGCGACTTGATGACCGACAGCCCGACAAACATCGACTTCAAGACCCTGCGCGAAATCTACATCCAGAGCACCTGGAAGGAGAAGAAGCCGGAGACTGCCGTTGCTGCTGCGCCGGTGGCGTAAAGTTCCTTTGTTGCTGTGCAACGCGAGATCCCCTGTTCCGCAAGGACAGGGGATTTTTATTTTCTCAGCGCCGCCATCAGCGAGTCCATTTCCTCGCGCACCGTATCCGCATCACTGACCGTCTGCGCGATCTCAGCTCTCACGGCCTCGCGAAAGCGTTTCCGCAGGCGATGCACGGCCACTTTGATGGCTTCGATGCTCATGCCGAGTTTCGTAGCCACTTCGCTTTGCGGTGTCGCATCGGCTTCTGCTGTCAGCCACGGTTTCAGCACATCAAAGTGCTCTGACTTGCCTTCGTCTCGCATCTCGGACTCCAAACGTGCCAGCGCACGCGCGAGCAATGTCAGCGCCCACTGGCGGTCAAAGGCCGCATCCGGCGCTTCGATACGAGTGTCGGCGATTTGCAGGCCCGCACCGGTCGTGTCGGACTCACCGTCGATCACCGCATGGATCTGGCCACCGCCACGTTTGGCCGCATGATCGTGAATTCGTTGATTGGCGGCGAATCGTTTCAAGACCATGAGCAGGTAGCTGCGAAATTTCCCACGCAACGGATCGGCTCCATCAATGGTCCCACCCGCGAGCAGCTTGGCAAAGAAATCATGCGCCAGATCCCGCGCCACATCCTCTGCACGCCCATCACGCCGCAGAAACGCCATCACGGGTGCGTAGTAGGCCTCGCACAATTCGCTGAGCGCCGCCTTCGCCTGCACATCCTCACCGCGCGAACGGGAGACGAGCGTCCAGCGGGTGTCGTGGAAGGAGGAGGTCATGGAAGAGGAGGGATAACGATGTTTTTAAACACCACTTTTCTGATCGCTCGCCACCTGATCTGAAAAAACTCGACTTCGGACAATGAAACCTGGAAGTTCACGCTTTCCAAGCGTGCCTCCACCCATTTGCCAAGCAAGCTCCCTTCATAAGAACCGATTTTTTGTCCTGCCTTGAGTGCCGCAAAGCAGTCTACTTGTCTCTGCTGGGCTCTTTCGTTGTTCCAGGAAACAAATGCGTGACCGCTCTTGTCGTTTCCAGTGGCGGTGACATACCCAGACAGGCCTTTTC
>NZ_JBIPNG010000263.1:0-9219 GCF_044373815.1 Prosthecobacter sp.
CCAGCACCACCAGCGCCAGCACAATGAGCAAGGGCATGCCGTAGTTGCACATCTTCTCGATGCCCCCGGAAAGCCCGCGGTAGATGAGCCAGAAATTGAATACAAAAACCACCACCAGCCATGGCAGCGCCGTGTCCCATGAAAATGCCAGTGCAGAACCATCGGCCATCTGCCCGCTCATGCTTTTGAACATCGCTACCGTCTGCTCGGTCGACTTCAAATCCACGCTCCCCGTCCAAAACTTCACCGCATAGCCCAGACACCAGGACTCGATGAACACATAGTACATGTAAATCATCACCGGCACGATCACCCCGATGATGCCGATGTACTTGGCCCAGCGCTTGTTCAAGATCACCGCGAAGGCCCCAGGTGCGGAATTGTACCCCTTGCTGCCAGCATAGCGCCCCATGGCCCATTCCGCCCAGCCGATTGGCAGGCCGATGATCAAAAACGAGATCGCATAGGCGAGCATGAAGGCACCGCCGCCATACTGTGCCGCGAGTCCGGGAAAGCGGAGGAAATTGCCCAGGCCCACCGCGCTGCCCGCGACGGCCATGATGACTCCAAGACGTGATCCCCAGGCTTCTTTCTTTTGCGACATGGCGGCTAAGTTAGGGAGTGCGTGGAGTCACAACAAGGTTGTAGTTTGGAAAAGTGCCGCACATTTCTGCAAAAGCAGAACTCGCGCCAGCGCACCGATGTGCGAACGTTTTTCACGTTCATGCGCCCCAACCGCCTGCCAGTCCTGTTTTTCGCCACCGCCGTACTAATCATGGCAGGCTCCATGCTGTGGCTGTTCTGGGTTTCCAATGCCGGGCCATCCTTCAAGGCAGGTGTGACACCGGCAAAACGCAGCCTGAATTCCGGCACCCCACCCGCCCTCACGGTGATGCCACAAACACCCGCCGTGGCCTCCCCCAATCCAACGGCCCTGCCCACCATCGCCACGCTCAACGTGCCCGGCTCCATGCCGAACGAAGCGCTGCTGACCTTTCGCACGCCGGAGGCGCTAGCAGCATTTCGGGAACGTGCCGCCTCCCTAGGTCTCGAAGTGATCGGTTACGACATCAAACTGCGCACCGCCCGCGTCCGTTTTCGGGACACAACCGCGCTTGAACGGGATCTCAATGCGCATGCAGAGGACTACAGCCATGTCGGCCCGAATCTCATCACCCGAATCCCCGGTTTGCCGCCTCCTCTTGCGGAATCCGACACATCGAATCCCGGTGGGAAGGCCCCATTTCGCAGCCAGGGATTGGATGTCATTGGTGCCAGCGGCGACCGCTCAGCCTGGGGTCAGGGAGTCACTGTCGCCGTCATCGATTCCGGCATCACCAGCCACCCATCACTGGCGAATGTGAAGATCACCCACTACGACCTCGTCAACGACGGCAGCGCATTCAACGGCCACGGCACCGCGATGGCCTCCCTCATCGCAGGCAATGACCCGAACGTCGGTGGTGTCTCTCCGGCGGTCAAACTGCTGGACATCCGGGTGGCTGACACGAACGGCGAGAGCAACACCGCGCTGGTTTCATCCGCCATCATTAAAGCCACCGATCTCGGTGCTCGTGTGATCAACATTAGCCTCGGTGCCAATGGCGACTCCCCTGTGCTGGATGAAGCGGTGCGCTATGCGCAAAGCCGCAATGTCGTGATCGTGGCCGCAGCAGGCAATGAGCAGCTCACTTCCCTCTCCATGCCGGCCGGGATTTCCGGCGTGCTCAGTGTGGGTGCCGTGGATGCCAATGGCACGCAGGCTTATTTTTCAAACTCCGGCGCGGGGCTCACACTCGTGGCCCCGGGTGTCGGGATCGTTTCTGGCTATGCCGACAACCGATTTGTCATTGGCAGCGGGACCTCGCAGGCCACAGCGATTACCAGCGGTGTGGTCGCGTACCTGCTGGGTCGCGGTTACTACGGTCCCAACATCATCCCGCTGCTCACACGGACGGCAGAGCCGCTGCAAGCCCCCGCCACGGCGGTGGGAGCGGGGTTGATTCAGGTGCCGAAGTGAGAGGAGGTCCAGGTTGAGCGATCTTGACTCCTGGACCACCCCCTTCTACTTCCACGATGGCCCGCAACTACACGCTGCACAGCACGCACGAACCCAGCACCCGCATTGACTACAAGGCGGAGCTCAACGAGCAGCAATATGAGGCGGTCACGAGTCCACCGGGGCAGGCGCTGGTGATTGCTGGGGCAGGCAGCGGGAAGACGCGCACATTGACGTATCGGGTCGCGTGGCTGCTGGACAATGGCATCCAGCCGGAGTCGATCCTGCTGCTGACCTTCACCAACAAGGCCGCGCGTGAGATGCAGCATCGGGTGCAAGAACTCGTCACTCAAGATGCGACCCGTATCTGGGGCGGCACCTTCCATTCCATCGGCAACCGCATTCTGCGCTACAACGCCGAACGCCTGGGCTATCGCAAAGGCTTCTCCATCATGGACCGCGAGGATCAGAAGGACCTCATGGAAACGGTGCTCGGCAGCAGCGGCATCGACACCACCACGTACCGCTTTCCGAAGGCCGAGGTGCTGGGAGACATCTTCTCGCTGGCCGACAACACGCTCTGCGGCCTCAAGGAGATCATCAACACGCGTTATCCCTACTTTGAAGAGGTGGCCTCGGGCATCATCAAGATGCGCACGCTTTATCAGGAGAAAAAGCGCGAGACCAACTGCATGGACTTCGACGACCTTCTGGCGCTCACCGTGAAGTTGCTGGAGGAAAACGAAGACCTGCTGGAACGTTACCGCCACCAGTTTGAATTCGTCCTTGTCGATGAGTATCAGGACACCAACAGTCTCCAGTGCCGCATGGTTGAGCTGCTCACCGGCCCACAGGGGAATCTCATGGTGGTGGGTGATGACGCGCAGTCGATTTACTCATGGCGCGGGGCGGACGTTTCCAACATTCTCGAATTCGACCAGCACTGGCCGAGAGCCCGCGTGCACAAGATCGAGGTGAACTACCGCAGCGTGCCTGAGGTGCTGAACCTCGCGAATGCGGCCATCGCCATGAACCGTGGGCAGATCCCGAAGAATCTGGTGCCCGCCCGTGAATCGAAGGGCATGCTGCCTGCGCTTGTCTCGCTGGACAGTTCCTCCGCGCAGGCGGCCTTCGTGGCACAGCGCATTTTGGAACTGCAGGACGAAGGAACGGAACTCAATGACATCGCGGTACTATATCGTGCGCATTTCCACAGCATGGAAATCCAGATGGAACTCACGCAGCGTGGCATTCCGTTTCAGATCACCAGCGGGCTGCGTTTCTTTGAGCAGGCGCATGTGAAGGACGTGGCCGCGTTCATGAAGTTTGCCGTGAATCGCCAGGATGAAGTCAGCTTCATGCGCATGGTGCGCCTCGTGGAAGGCATCGGCAATGTCAGTGCCGCGAAGCTGTGGCAGGAATGGCTCAAGTCCGATGCCGCCAAGGCCGAGACGATGCCCTCCAGTTTCTCCGAAGTGCTCCTGCCGCTGAAGGTGCCGAAGAAAGCGAAGACCACCTGGGAGCAGTTTGCCTACACGCTCGATGAACTGATCGACAAAGAGGGCAAGGTTGCCGCACCGGCGCAGATGATCCGCAGCATCACTGACGGCGTGTACGAGGACTACATGAAGTCCAAGTTCAAGAATTACGAGCAGCGCCAGCAGGATCTGGAACAGCTTAGTAACTTCAGCGACCGCTTCACCGATCCGCTCGAATTCCTCAGCCAGCTTTCCCTGCTCAGCGGTGTGGACACCGACAACAAGCCGGCTCAACAGGAACAGCAGGATCGTGACGCTGTAACACTTACCACAGGGCACCAGGCCAAAGGTTTGGAATGGAACATCGTCTTCGCCGTCTGGCTGGCCGATGGCATGTTCCCCCACAAACGCGCCATCGACGAAGGCGGTGACGCGGCGCTCGAAGAAGAACGCCGCCTGTTTTACGTCACCGTGACCCGGGCGAAGGATGAGCTTTATCTGACCTATCCCGTCATCAATCATCAGGCCCGTGATGGCGACATCATGATGCGTCCGTCAAGATTCATCACGGATCTGCCGAAGGATCTGGTGGAGGTGTGGAATG
The DNA here is from genome assembly GCF_044373815.1 of Prosthecobacter sp. Lineage (GTDB taxonomy): Bacteria > Verrucomicrobiota > Verrucomicrobiia > Verrucomicrobiales > Verrucomicrobiaceae > Prosthecobacter. The sequence goes on from NZ_JBIPNG010000263.1 coordinate 4,082, forward strand.
TGAAGAGCGGGTGGTAGTGCGCTGAATGCCTTCAAGCAAGGGAACGGAGTCAAGCGTGGTGGTTTAGCACCAACTCTCCTTTGCCATTTCAACGCATTTCGCTATACCCGTTTCATGGCTGCGACACTCGATCAAGTCTATTCCTCCGCCTGCAAGCTTCCGCTTCCAGATCTAGGAGCGTTGGTTTCACAATTGCTCGGAGAGCTTTCACAACCGCTCGCAGACTTCAGCGACGCTGAATTGGAAGCGATAGCTGACGCCCGTGAGGCCGAAATGGATAGTGATTCTGCCCTGACCATCTCTCACGAGGACATGCTCGCTTTTATTCAGAGCCGCAGTCGGTAAAAATTGTCTATCATACGTTGGTCCAAAAGGACCCTCTCTTCCATCGTTTCCCATATAAGCTGCTCTATCGAGTCCAGACCGAACAGGTCAAAGTTCTAGTCGTCAGACATCGAAGACGCAGTCCTGCGTTCGGCGACAAGCGCAAGTAGTGCATCAGGCGGCTCATCACTCCATGATGTCGATCAGCTCCACCAGGAAGTGGAGTGTCGCATTGGGTGGGATGCCGGAGCCGGGCTGGCCCTGCAGGCCGTAGCCGAGGTAGCCAGGGATTTCGAGTTCGATCATGCCGCCTTTGCCAATGAGTTGCATGCCTTCGGTCCAGCCTTTGATGACTTGGTTCAGACCAAAGGTGATGGGCATGCCTCGCATGTAGGAGCTGTCAAAGACCCGGCCGTTGAACAGCCAGCCGTGGTAGTTCACCTCCACCTTTTGCTGGGGAGTGGGCTTGGCGCCGGTGCCTGCGCGCAGAATGCGATACTTCAATCCTGACTCGGTGGCGGTGAATGTCTTGGCAGCCTTCGGGCTGATCTCTCCCGCCCCTTCGGGAAGCTTGGGGAATGGGACGGTTTCCTCTGCTTGTGCCAGTCCTACAGTGACAAGCATGAGCCCGATCAAGGCCAGCGGACGAAAATGAAGAATAGGCAGGCGAAAAGTGGAGCGAAGAACGTTCATCAACGAGAACTGAACTGAGGGAATACTTTCGTCAAGCGTTTACCGCGACGTCTTGAGATCCTGTCAGTTGTGCATGGGACGGGCCCCATCACTAGACAGCTCAAGTTCGGCGTTCATACTGCGCGCCATGAACGTCGTTGCCTACAACCGTGCCGCTTGGAACCAGCAATCGAAGGCAGGCATCTGCCGCTGGTGTCAGCCAGTGAGCACCGAGGAGATCATGGCGGCAAGGCAGGGAAATTGGCGTGTGGTCCTGACGCCGAACAAGGCCGTGCCGGAGTCATGGTGGGGAAACGTGGTCGGAAAAAAAGTACTTTGCCTGGCCTCAGGCGGCGGACAGCAGGCCCCGATACTGGCAGCGGCAGGGGCACTGGTGACGAGCTTTGACAATTCAGAGGAGCAACTGGCCAAGGACCAATACGTGGCAGATCGCGATGGCCTGACACTGACCACGGTGCGCGGAGACATGGCGGATCTGTCCGTGTTTGCCGATGCGACATTCGACATCATCTTCCATCCCGTCTCAAACGTGTTTGCAGAGCACCTTGCTCCAGTGTGGCAGGAGTGCTTTCGCGTATTGAAGGAGGGCGGCAGGCTGCTTTCAGGGTTTTTCAATCCGCTGTTTTTCATGTTTGATCAAGAGGAGGCGGAGCAGACCGGCGTGCTGCAAGTGAAGCATGCCCTGCCCTATTCTGATCTGACCAGCCTGCCCGAGGAGCAGCGGGACAAGCTCACCCAGGAAGGACTGGCCTTTGTGTTTGGACACACGCTCCAGCAACAGATGGGCGGCCAAATGGCTGCGGGTTTTATCCTGACTGATCTCTACGAAGACGACTGGGATAACAAGACCACGCCACTCAATCGATACACGCCGGTGCATCTCGCCACGCTGGCAAGGAAGATCCGTGTGGAGTGAAAGCGAGAATTCGCACCGAAGCCTTTTATTTGCTTACAAGACACCGAGAACCAAGCCATGCCCGACTACAACACCATCAGCACCGAACAATGGCAGATCCAGCTTCCTGCCGACTGGGAGCAGAAGCCTCAGACTGACAAGCCGGGGTCATTCTATTTCGAGGCGAGTGACGGGACCAAGGGGGCCTACATCTCCGTTTTCACTCGAACGAACCCCTGCTCTTCAGCCCTGGCGGATCTGGCGACCTGGCGCGACACGGAAATTCGCAATCTGCATGCGATGATCGATCACCACTGGGAGATCCTCGAAGAATGGCAGCATGAAGAAAGCGAAACCGCCGTTTCGGCGAGCGACTGTCTTGAACGGACCACCAACTACCGCATCGTCTGCCTGCGCATGACGCAGTTTCCCTGGCTGGTGCGCGTGAGCCTGCATGACTACAACTGCACCGACTACGAGGCTTCGAAGCAGGCTTTTCTGCCGTTGATCGATTCGTTTTCGCCGGTGTTTGCGTAGCGAGGCGAGTTTTGCTCGAATTAGAGCGCTGCGGTGGCCATGGCTGCTGCGGCTGCTGCCTCCACTTCGTCCACGTAGGGGGCGCCGGTGATTTTTTCGATCTTTTCCCGGTTTGCTTCTTCGCTCAGCGGGGGCTCATCCTCACCGTCCTTGGAGGCCGGACCATGCCAGGTCACATGCCAGGCCGTCCGTTTCCAGCCGCCTTCCACTCTTTTGAAGGTGTAGTGAAGCTTCGGTTTGCGGAAGCCGAAACCATCATCAATCGGGCCGATGGTCATTTGGACCTTGAGGGGCTTGTCATCCGCTACTTGCTTAATTTCAATAGGGGTCTGGGATGTGTCGCCTTTGAGAAGGAAGTGATCATCCTTTTCCTCCGTCAACCCATCGCGATGGAAGGCGTTGATGGACCAGTCATAGGCGGGAAAAGTCTGGGCGATTTCCCACATGGTGGGTTCCTTTTCTTCGGGCAGTTTCACCACGTCCTCGATGATTTTTTCGGCCATGGCAGGCCGTTTGACGATGAGGAGGCGCTCGTCTTTGGTCTTCTGCGCCCGTTGAGCGGGGGTCTCGCAGCTCGCGAGGGTGAAGAAACAACATAGGGCGGTGAAAAGGGCGATCCGTGGATTCATGTGGAACAACTGGCAATACTTCTCTGACATAGAAGGATATAGGCCAATTTGAAGGACGAAAATGTGTTTTCTTTGCCACAGACAAAGATCTTTCCAGGGATTGTCCAAGGTCCATCTCCATCCCCGGCTAAAGGATTCGTAAAAGAACTGAAACTTCCAGGTGGCCTCATCGTTTAACCCGCCATCGCCCCGGATTTGCGGACGATTCCATTATGAAAACGCGCCTCTGCCTCACTCTTGCCTGTGCACTCCTCGTCACCGGCCTTCAGGCCGACAATGAAGTTTACCGTACCTGGACCGACTCCCAGGGACGAAAGCTGGAGGCGACCTTCCGTGGCATCGAAAACGGCAACGTCTTCCTCCAAGTCCGCAACGGCTACGTCTATCGCCTCTCCTTGGACAAGCTCTCCGCCGCTGATCAGCAGGCGGCCAAAACCCTGAAGCCTGAAGGCCTGGGCATCCCATCTGACCCCAATCTGGCGCAGGCCGCAGCGCAAATCGACATGCTCGTGGAAGCCGGGCTGAAGAAGGCTGAGCAGAAGCCCAACCCGCTCGCCTCCGATGAACAGTTCGTCCGCCGCGTCTTTCTGGATCTTGCGGGGCGCATCCCCACACGGGAAGAAGCGCTGGAATTCATCAATGACACCAGCCTTTCGAAGCGTGCGAAAGTGATCGACCGGCTGCTGGATTCCGAGGGCTATCGCAGCCACCTGTTCAACTACTTTGCCGACATGCTGCGCATGGCGGACGTGGCCCAGAAGGCGCGCTTCTACACCTATCAGGACTGGTTGAAGAAGCAGATCGGAGAGAACGTGCCGTGGAACAAGCTCGTTTACTCCATGATGACCGCCGACGGCAAGCTGCTGGAAAACGGCGCGACGGGCTACCTGCTGCGCGATGCCGGCATGCGGCTGGACAATCTGAGCCTCACGCTGAGCACATTCATCGGCGCGAACGTGTCCTGCGCGCAGTGTCATGATCACCCCTTTGCCGACTGGACGCAGCGTCAGTTCTATGAAATGGCGGCTTTCTTTGGTGCCACGGAAACCTACGGTGCCAAAGGCAATGCTGGCGGCGGCATGCAGGGCATGCGCAAGGTGCTTGCCTCTCTTGGAGACAAAAAACTGCAGCAGCAGGCGAAGAACCTCCTGCGCGTGAACGCCCTGGCCGTCGAAGACTCCAGCACGAACGACTTGAAGATGCCGGATGATTACAAATACCCGGATGCCAAGCCCGGGGATCTGGTGACACCCAAGCTGATCACCTGGAGTGACGACAAAACCAAGAAGGCCTATCAAGGCGTGCAGACCACCAAGCACGATGAGCAGCTGCGCGCCCAGTTTGCCAAATGGATGACCTCCCCGGACAATCCGCGTTTTGCCATGACCATCGCCAACCGCATGTGGAAGCACATGTTCGGCATCGGCGTGAAGGAACCGGTCGCGGATCTGGATGATCCGAATGCGAGCGTGAATCCGGCGCTGCTGCAGCATCTGGCCAATGAAATGGTGCGTCTGAAATTCGACCTCAAGCAGTTCCTGCGCGTGCTGTGCAACACCGACACCTACCAGCGTGAGGCCACCAGCCATGAACTGGCAGACAACACCGCCTACCTCTTTCCTGGCCCGATCCTTCGCCGCATGACCGCCGAGCAGGCCTGGGACTCCTGCGCCACGCTCGTCGTCGGTGCCGATGTGGACAAATTCAAAGGGCATCGCGGCGAAACCTACGCCAAGGCCATGAGCGTTGACTTGAGCGGTGAGGCTTCGCCAGATGTCATCAAAGGCCAGATCGAAAACGCCATCGCGAGCATGCGCCAGTTCGGCGGCGGCAAGGCTGCGGGCAACCCCAAGAACAGGAAAAAGCGGATGATGAATCAAGGCGGCGAAGAAGACCTGACCCTCGCTCCTCCAGTGCGCGACGGACTGGTGCTGGCCCGCGCCTCCGAACTGCCACAGCCTGAGAAGGACCAGCATTTCCTACGCATGTTTGGCCAGAGCGACCGCCAGATCGCCGACAGTGAAAGCGAGGAAGGCAGCATACCGCAGGTGCTCATGCTC
>NZ_JBIPNG010000689.1:0-2607 GCF_044373815.1 Prosthecobacter sp.
TCATTGGCCGGAAGGCAGATGGCAGTAACGGAGGCAAATCAGATGAACGCATTCATATCATCCCCATCCCATCGATAGGCCACACCCATGCAGATCACGCCATTCGCCGAGTGCTCCTTGAAATCCCCACATCCTGCCCTCTGCGAGCCGATGATTTGAGTTGGGCATTCAACGGCTTGGAACTCGGTCAGGACGGTTTTCTAGGCCGATTGATGCTGGCTGATGACATGGTGTTTCTCGATCACTTTGGCTTCGGGAAAAAGTTTGCTGTTTGGAAGACCATCACACCGGCAGCGCTGCCCGTATCCGCCGGTCGCCGCCGCATTGAGCCAAGCCGCAAACTCCAAGAAGCCAAGAATGCAACCGAACGCGCCATCGAACAGCAGCAAGCCCGCCTTGCGATTCTTACGGCATTGCGCCATGCAGGCGTCAACGGCGATGCTCTGAACATCATCGTTCAACGTGAGCCCTTCCAGGCGCACGGCGCAAAAGCCGAAGCATTTGCCCCTGGCACTCGCTTCGCCAAAGAACGCCTCTGGCATGTGGCGCTCGAATTTAGCGAAGCTGTTAAAGGCCCTCTCGTGGTTGGAGATGGCAGGTTCCTCGGTCTTGGCGTCTTTGCCCCAGTTGCGGATTCAATTCGACCTCACGAAATTTCTGAATGAAACCGTCTGATGCTCAATCCCGATTGGATTGTGTGGCGGCTACAACCACCGTTGCTCGCTTTGCCATCGCCAGTAATGTCTTGCCTCGCATCACTCAGGCGGTTTCCGTCGCTGATCGATTCCATAAAACTCTCGTCACCTACGCGGACAAACACCTGCTAAAGAACACTGGCATCTTCACCGGCTTGGACTCGGAGAAGCAGCCGCTGGCCAATCACCAGCACACCCACATTTTCTGCGAGTTGGGAGATCAAAGGGATGCCATTGGCTATATCACACTTTATGCGCCCGGAGGCTTTGATGATGAAGCTCAAACTGTGATCGAAGATGTGCAACGAAGCCGCCTGTGGGGAAAGGGCGATCATGACATCCACCTCATCCCGCTCGGCTTTGGCGATGAACAAACGTTTCTCAGCCCGCTCTTTGCTAAATCAGCGAAATGGCGTTCCGTGACTCCTTTTGTCAGCACCCAGCACCTCAAAACTTATGGCGACGGCCGTCCCAAGCTCGACGCTCACGGCTGGCAGCAAGGTTCTGCCGCAGCGAGTCTGCTTCAACAGCTTGAAAAAGATCCCCGGACTGCAGGACTGCTTAAAGTCGCCGGCCTGAAAAAACTACAGAGCATCGAAGTTCGTCGAGGCCTCCATCTACGCTGCTTCCAATTCCAAACCCGACGTCCAGATGGCGGTGGACAGCGTGGCAACGGGGATTGCGGAGCATTCACCCTTGAATTTCAGCAAGAGATTCAAGGCCCTCTGGCTATTGGCTATGGTTCCCACTTTGGCCTTGGTTTATTTGTGCCCATTTCTGACACCTAATGTCTGCCACATTCTTCGATATGAAGCAATCATCCAGCCGAAGCAAGAAGGTCAACAAGAACGAACCGCTTGGCCATGGTGACCACTGGGCGGCTTTGGGTCTGGAAGGTGAGACGTTGATCTCGCTCCTGACTCTTACCGCTCAAGAAGCCACTGCCATGCATGATTTTCAAATTCCATGGCCTCAGATTGACTTTGGAAGACTGGTCCAGCTAGAACTGCCGAGCCGAGAGGTAATTTATTCCGTTATACTTGGGAAGCCACGCAATGAGGAATCGCTGAATTTACTGTCTGGCTTCCCTATTCTTTGCCACACCTCCCCCTGGATCCTGGAAATCTTTGGCGTCGAAGACAGCTACGGTCCTTTCGAAGGCGTCATCACAGCTAATGCAGATACCGGTCATGGTCTTGAATGGTTTGCCCCACGGTTTGGCCGGGAAGCAGAGGAATGGCGGCGGGGTGGACGCATGAAGGTGGGACTTTCAGGGCTGGCACTTTCCTTGGAACGTTTTACTGCGGAACCCATTGTCATTAAGGATGGGCCGAGGATTGCGGAACGTCGCGCGGAATTGAATGCCGAAGGCCGGCATGACGAAGCCAATGATCCTAATTTGACCGTCACTTTCCGCACAGAGGAAATGCGAACTTTGTATTCCTCATTTCATGATCACCATGAATTGGTCGGTCAGGTCCTGCGAGTCGCCAAAGTGCGTTTGGCACCCGGATTACAAGGCTGGCGATTGGAAGTGCAGTGCCGACACGACGAAAACAACACGGGATCCACAATACCCCTCTACGTCTTTCCTCCAGCGCTGTCGGATGGCTACGTGCCAAAACGAGGTGATCTGATTCAGGGCACGATCTGGCTGCAAGGTACACACCTTGGTTTTGAGCAGCCAGCGTGAACTCCGCCCCTATTCAATAACCCATGCCTAGCCTTCAATAGAGGCGGCCTTGCCAGGCTTGCGTTAAAGGCTGGCGCAGACGGACAGGTAGCGGTTTGTAGTCAGGGCTGGTAGAGTCAGCAGGCCATTCGGATTAACTTTCCAAGCTGGAGAACGGGAGTCCGGCATAACATTTCTTTACGAATCGTGCTGGTGCAGCTAGCATGATCCGTTCGATTC
>NZ_JBIPNG010000690.1:0-2603 GCF_044373815.1 Prosthecobacter sp.
TGGCGCACATCCCCCTTTTCTTGCCATGAAAGGCATCATCCTCGCAGGCGGCGTGGGATCACGGCTGTATCCACTCACGCAGGTGGCGTCCAAGCAGCTGCAGCCGGTCTATGACAAGCCCATGGTGTACTACCCGCTCACCGTGCTCATTGCGTCCGGTATCCGTGAGTTCTGCCTCATTTCCTCCCCGCAGGATTTGCCACGATTTCAGCGCTTGCTTGGAGACGGTTCGCAGTGGGGCATTTCAATTGAATACCGTGAGCAGGCCAGGCCCGAAGGCATCGCACAGGCTTTCCTCATTGCCGCATCCTTCATTGGCCAAGACCCGGTGACCTTGATCCTTGGCGACAACATTTTCTTTGGTGGCGACGCCTTCCCCCGTGCCATTGCCGAATTTGAATTCGGTGCCACCATATTTGCCTACCATGTCCATGACCCTGAACGGTACGGGGTGGTGGAATTTGACGCCGAAGGCCGGGCGGTTTCACTCGAAGAAAAGCCTGCTCACCCGCGCAGCAACTACGCCGTGCCAGGCGTCTATCTATACGACAACGAGGTCGTTTCCATCGCTCGGAGCTTGAAGCCTTCGCCCCGTGGCGAACTCGAAATCACCGATGTGAACAAGGAATACCTGCGTCGTGGCACCCTGCGCGTCCAGCGCCTCAGTCGTGGCACCGCCTGGCTGGATGCAGGCACCAGCAGCAGCCTGCATGAAGCCTCTGCCTATGTGCAGACCATCGAAAAACGCCAGGGCATGAAACTCGGCTGCCCGGAAGAGGCCGCTCTTCATCGCGGCTTTCTTTCCCTCGGCGACTTTGAAAAACTGGTGACTGCACTGCCCCAGTGCGAGTACCGTGACTACCTTGCCGACGTTGCCATCGAGGTGAAACGTGTCGGTCTTAAAAGCGCCTGAAACTTTCATGATTCCCCATCCCGTCCTGTCCCATCGCTATGCTCAGCCCGAAGAACGGCAGGGCTACGTCAAAGAGCTCTTCGATCAAGGCGCCAAGCATTACGATCCCATCGTCGGCTGGGGGTTTTTCGGCACGGGCAATCTCTACCGCAGGACGGCGCAGAGCCGCCATGGCCTGCGGCCAGGCATGCAGCACCTCGATGTTGCCTGTGGCACTGGCCTCGTGGCCGTTGCCGCCAGCCAGGTGCTCGGTGGTGATAGCACCATCACCTGCGTGGAGCCCAGCGATGGAATGCTGGCCGTGGCCAGGGAAAAGCTGCCAAACGCACGCTTCATCCAGAGCCGTGCCGAGAGCATGCCTGTCGAAGCCAACGCCTACGACTTCCTCACGGTGGGCTATGCACTGCGTCACTTCGCCGATCTGGAGGCCACCTTCCGTGAATTTCACCGTGTACTCAAGCCTGGCGGCCGTGTCCTCATCATGGAAGCCACCCGTCCAGCGGGCCGGATCGGCTCTGCTCTTTTCAAACTCTACTTCGGCATTGTGTATCCCTTCTTCGCCCGCCTGCTCACCCGCAGCAAAAAGGCGGAGGAGATGATGGTGTACTTTTGGGAGACCATGGACGCCTGTGTCCGTCCTGAGGCTGTCGTCTCCGCCCTCAAGGCCGCTGGTTTCCAAGATGCCCGGCGCATCGCCTGCATGGGCGTCTTCAGCGAATACGCTGCCGTCAAAGCATGATGAATCTTCTCATCACTGGCGGGGCGGGCTTCATCGGCTCAAATCTCATCCGGCATGTCATTGACCAGCCTGAGATCTCGAAGCTTGTCAATCTGGACTGCCTTACCTATGCCGGACATCTCGAAAATCTCGACGGCATTCATGGTGTCCATCCACGATATGCCTTTGAGCAGGTCGATCTCCGCGACAAGGAAGAAGCCCTCCGCGTCATCCGCCAGCATGACATCACACACGTCATGCATCTCGCCGCCGAGTCTCACGTTGATCGCAGCATCACCGGTCCCGGAGGCTTCATCACCACCAATATCAACGGCACCTTTCACCTCCTCGAAGCCTGCCGCGCCCATTGGTTCGATTCTGCCGCAGGCCACCAGAATCAAGCTGCCAGGTTTCTTCATGTCTCTACCGATGAAGTTTTCGGTTCCCTCGGTTCCGACGATCCCGCCTTTAATGAGGACACGCCCTGCGCGCCGAACTCCCCCTATTCAGCCAGTAAAGCGGCGAGCGACATGCTTGTGCGCAGTTACCACCAAACCTACGGCTTGCCTGCCGTTATCACGCGATGTTCGAATAATTACGGCCCGTATCAGTTTCCAGAGAAACTCATCCCCGTGGTCATTCAAAGTGTCCTCGCCCGAGAGTCTGTCCCCATCTACGGCGATGGAATGAACGTGCGCGACTGGATTTATGTCTGCGACCATGCTGCAGCGCTTTGGGCGGTGCTCACCAGCGGCCAAGTCGGAGAGACTTACAACATTAGTGGTCGGAACGAACTGGCGAACGTGCATCTCGTGCAGATGATTTGTGACCTCATTGACGAACTGAAGCCCGAACTCGGTGGCCATTCGCGCAACCTCATCACTTTTGTCTCTGACCGTCCCGGCCATGATCGGCGCTACGCCATGGATGCGACGAAGATCAGTTGCGAGCTCGGCTGGAATCCCGCACACA
>NZ_JBIPNG010000691.1:0-2602 GCF_044373815.1 Prosthecobacter sp.
CGTTAACACTTCGCTGAGAAATCGCACTTTTTTCGACACCAGGGCTTACTCACTCTTTTATCAAGAATCAGCGGGTGGTGCATCTGAGTCCATAGTCAGAGTTTTGATCACAACTCCAGGATTTCCCCTGACCAAAGTGCGTTCGGGGACTGAGTTCATCACCACACTTCCTGCACTCACCACACTTCCGCTGCCCACCTCCACACCAGGACCGATGAACGATTGTGCGGCGACCCAAGAACCATCGCCCAACGTGATGCCACGCACGATCAAATCGAATGTTTCTCTGCGATGATCGTGTGAGCCTGTACACAAGAAAGAACGCTGTGAAACACAGACATGTGATCCGATTTTCACTGGGGCAAGACTCAGGATCATGACCTCCTCTCCAAGCCAGACGTAGTCACCCAGGACCAGCCGCCATGGGAAGGAAATGTTCACATTTGCCCTGATGACCACGCCTGAGCCGACTTGCGCACCGAACCAACGGAGCAGGGTTGACCGCAGAGCGGAGGGCCAGGGCACCGAAGTTTGAAAAAAAATCATCTTCGTCAAAAGCCAGGCAGCCTCTTTCCAGCGCTCCGCACCTCGCTCAAAGCCGTCATTGGCAAACTTGGACAGATCCATCATCAGATAACTTTAAAGCACTTGCTTACCCTGCCAATAAAGCGTCAAAACGACTCAAATGTTTTAAAAACGGACCACGCGGCCAAGCTGCCGCCAAAGGTCGCTTAAGCGGCGACCTGAATGGTTTGCCGTGGTTGGATCGGCATTTTTCAAAAAGGGAGGTGACTGTACCATGCTGATACCCAGCGCAAAGAATAAAGTTCTCCAGTGTGTTAACACTTTGACACCAAGCTGTGCTGGCAGCGTACATTTTTCTCCGGCAAAATGTAGACAGTCGTGTTGCCCTGAGTTTTTTTGGATGAACCCGGCCCTCTTTGCATTTATCAAATTCCATGCGCCGCACCCCTTCCCTTCTGACTGCACTTGTCCTCGGCTTGGCCGCGTGTTTTGCCGCCCACGGACAAACCAGCCTCAAGCCTGAAGGGGCCAGTCCAAATGCGCCACGGGTAAGCAGTCTAGGCATGCGCTTTGCCAGCATTCCCGGCACCACCGTGCAGTTTGCCATCTGGGAGACGCGGCTCTCCGAATGGAATGAATTTTTGCGGCAGAAGAAGTATCCATGGTCCTACCAGACGCATTTTGAGCAATCGCCAGAGCATCCGGTAGTCGGGGTCAACCTGCAGGATGCCGTGGCCTTCTGCAATTGGCTCACCGAAACCGAGCGCGAACAGCACCTGATCGACAGCTCACAGAACTACCGCCTGCCGACGCCGGAAGAGTGGGACTCTGCCGTGGGCCTGGCCCGTGGTCGCAAGAAGATCAGCCTCTCCGCGGAAGACCGTCTGCTGGACGACCAAATCTATCCTTGGGGTCAGGACTGGCCGCCGCCGGCGAAGACCGCCAACTTTGCCGATGGCGAGATCACCGGCTACGCCAACGACGGCTATGCATTCACCGCACCGGTAGGAAGTTTTACTCCCACTCAGGAGGGACTGTTTGACCTCGCGGGCAATGTCTGGGAATGGACCCAGCCAGTGGAGATACGGGCGCAGCCGACTGGGATCTTGCGCGGCGGCTCCTGGGCCTATTTCCGGGCTGAGTGCCTCACCTCCGCCTATCAGTATGTCGTGCCTGCAGACCTGCGTGCACCCACCATCGGCTTCCGCTGTGTGTTTGATGACAAACGCCGCACTGCCAGCCTCCTGGCCGCTTCCGATGCGGAGAAAAAGCAGGCACTGGATGAACGCATGAAGGCAATGACTGACAGCCGCAAGGTCGACGCCACTGCGGTGGAAGCACTGCGCAAGCAGATGCAGGGCAAGGGCGATGATGGCGGCTTGCCCGACCCTGCAAATCTGAAGCCAGCAGTGGCGGATGGCAGTTCCTTCATCAATGCGCTGGGCATGCGTTTTGTCCCATTGCAGGAGAAAAACGCCCCTCTCATCTGCGTCACGGAAACCAGTGTGCGTGATTTCGAAACCTGGCTGCGTGATACCGGACGCAACTGGAGCCAGAAACCCTCCTTCCTGCTAGGAGGGAATCATCCTGCCGCTGGCGTCTCTTGGGAGGATGCCGTGGCTTTTTGCGCCTGGCTGACCGAGCGCGACCGCACAAGCAAGCTCATCCCGGCCACCGCCTCCTACCGCCTGCCAAGCGACACCGAATGGAGCCTGGCTGCCGGTTTGAAAAATGAAACCGGTGCCGATCCTGCCGCGAGGCACCTCTCCAACAAAACACACTACCCTTGGACGCCCAAGGCGGATGACTGGAAACCGCCGGCACTCTCAGCCAATCTGGATGCCACCAAAATCCCCGGCACAACAGACAACTACTCCTACACTGCGCCTGTGGACAGCGCGCGCGGAAACACCCTGGGCCTGTATGAAATGGGCGGCAATGTGTCTGAATGGTGCGCAGACGCATGGCCCGGTGCGCCGGAAGAGCACGTCATCCGCGGCGGCAGCTGGCTGAGCTTTGACAAAGATGCCATGCTGACATCCGCCCGTTCCCATGCGCTCAAAAATGCCTCACGCGC
>NZ_JBIPNG010000022.1:0-28799 GCF_044373815.1 Prosthecobacter sp.
TGATGTCTTCATCGCTGAACTCCTCGATGTCGTCCTCATCATCTTCGTCCTCCTCCGCAGCCGCTTCAGCCGCCTGCTGCACCTCCAGCCCCTTCTTTTCGATCTGGGCCAGCGTGTCGCTCACATCTTCCACCGTGTCCCACACGGACTTCGCCACAAAGATCGGCGCGCTTTGCTGCACCGCCATGGCGATGCTGTCGCTCGGGCGCGCGTCCAGCTCGATCACCTTGCGCGTCGTCTGCAGTTCGTTCTCCGCGGAGATGATGAGCCGCGCATGGAAGACACTGCCATTGATGTTGTTGATGACCACGCGCTCCACCTTCGCACCAAAGGCCAGCAGCAGATGCCCCACCAGATCATGGGTCAGCGGCCGTTCCTTGGAGACCCCCCGCATGAACATGGAAATCGCCGTGCCCACCGACTCGTCGATGTAGATCACGAAGACCTTCGTTTCATTCCCCAGGAAAACGGCAAAGCTGCCCTCCAGCGGCAGCACCGCTCTCACCTGCACTTCGATGACATCAGTGTTCATTAAGACCAATTAAAAACCGCACGCAGCCCGATGGCAACACTCACCGTAGGTTTTTGTGTGTCTAAACAGGAGCACCCCCGGCGATCTCCACCACCCCTCCGCCGAGTCCCATGGCCAGGAAACGCCGCGAAACCTCGACATACTTCAGCGCGAGCTTCGCATTCGCCTGCTGCTCCTCCAGAGACAGCGCACGCACCACTCGTGCCGGGGATCCGATCACCAGCGATCCCTCCGGAATGATCATGTTTTTAGTCACCAAAGCTCCCGCCGCAATGATGCTGCGCGCACCGATCTGAGCCCCGTCCAGAATGATCGCCCCCATGCCCACCAGCACCTCATCCCCCACGGTGCAGGCATGTACCACGGCGCGGTGCCCCACCGTCACACGATCCCCCAGCACGCACGCGCAGTCATCGCTCACATGCAGCACGCTGCCATCCTGCACATTGCTTTGAGCTCCTACCACGATGCGGTTGATGTCCCCCCTTAGGACCGCGCCGTACCAGACGCTGGACTGCGCCCCCAGTTCCACCGCACCCAGCACGATGGCTCCTTGTGCAATAAACACATCCGCAGCCACAGAAGACCGTGATTCAGGAAGCAAGAATTTCTTTAATGGATCCATCGCAGCAAGAAAGATTTTATATTTGAGAAACGAAGTGGGAAGCGCCATAAACTGCGCCGCGCCACATGCATTCTGGAACGGACTGACCTTCTATCCAACAACGAATCTCACCCACGCTCATGAACAAAGCTCAACTCATCGACGCAGTGCAGGAAATCCTTGGTGGCGACACCTCCAAGCGAGCCGCCTCGGAAGCTCTGGACGCCGTGCTCACCGCCATCACCAAAGGGGTGAAAAAGGGCCCCGTGCAGCTCATCGGCTTCGGCACCTTCAAGCCGGTGGACCGCAACGCACGCATGGGCCGCAATCCCAAGACCAAGGAACCCGTCGAAATCAAAGCATCCAAGACCGTCCGTTTCGTCGCCTCCGCCGCTCTCAAGACCTCACTCTAAAAATTGATCACCCACTTTCACCCGCGCTTCGTTGACGCAGCGCGGGTTTTTTGTGCCTCAATCTTTCAGCTCCTGCTCCATGCGCTCACTCAGCCACTGCTTGATCATGCTCTGGTAGTTCAGGTAGCGGCGGCGGGCCACGCGCTTGATGCGGCTCAGCATGCGCGGGTCAAACCTCAGGGTGATCGTCGTGGACTCACGCACATCCGCGCGATGAATCGATGCCTGCATCAGGCGTGCGTCCAATTGGTGAGTGGCCCAGAATTGTCCTTCGGCTTCCTCGCCCTCAAATGCCGGCACGTCTTTCCACGCTCGGACAGGCTTCAAATCGGCAGGTACAGTTTCCATGATGGTGCTGGGTGAGTTCAGAGTTCCTCTGCCTTCTTGCGCTCGAAAAAGTCATGCTCCCCGGAAGTCATCAGCCGGGCGAAAATGACACGGTAGTGCTTGCCGTCGGTCCAAAACACACTGAACACCGACTTCCCCTGAAGTGATTTGCCAAGGTTGTAGTAACGAGCCTCCGCGCTCCCGTCCTGGCTGTCCGGCAGCAGCTTGATCGAGAACGGATCCTCAAACGACTCCTCAATATCCTTCGGAGGAAGGAGTGAGAGGTCAAACGCGGCGCCGATCCAGTCAAAGTCCATGAAGTTGTATTTACGAGATTATTTGCGGTATTCGATCAGTTCTATCTCATACCCCTCGGGAGCGTCAATGAAAGCAAATACACCGCTCGAGCTGGGGGTCGGTCCGTCTGAGAGCGGATAACCCAGCGCGGCGGCGTGTTTCGCAAACTCCTCAATGCTCTCCACCTCAAACGCCAGATGCGTCAGATCGCTGCAAAAGGTCACCGGCCCGCTGGCGGGAAAGCTGCAAATCTCAATGAGTTCGTCACTGTTCGGCGTCTGCAGAAAGACCAGTTCCGAACCACGCGGCGACTTGTGGCGGCGCACTTCCTTCAGGCCGAGCACCTGCGTGTAAAAGTTGATCGTCTTTTCGAGATCGTTCACCCGGTAGCGGGTGTGGAGGAGTTTTTTGACCATGATGCACGGTTTATGCCACAGGCTGCCAGACGTGGCAAATGATCCTCCTTGTAGAGGAAAGCATGTCGCCACATGGAGGAAAGCTTGATGTGTCGGGCGACGTCTCCTAAATCCTCACACATGATTTCCATCGACCTCTCAGGCAAAGTCGCCCTCATCACCGGCGCATCGCAGGGCATCGGCACGCAGGTGGCCCGCACCTTCCACCGCGCCGGCGCCACCGTCGTCATCAACCACCTCGGCACCCCCGGCACCACAGAAGGCGCTCAAGCCCTCGCCGATGAACTCAACCTCCTCCGCACAGACAGCGCCAGCGTCATGGCTGCAGACGTCGCCAAACCCGAGCAGGTGCAGAGCATGATGGGAGACATCCAGGCACGCCATGGCGGCCTCGATTTCCTGGTGAACAATGCCGCCATCATCAAGGACCGCACCATCGCCAAAATGGGCCTCGATGAATGGGACGCCGTCATCGATGTGAACCTCTCCGGCGTGTTCTACTGCTGCAAATACGCCCTCGAAATCATGCGTGATGGCGGTGCCATCGTCAGCTTCGGCAGCATCGCCGCCATTCAGGGCTTCTTTGGCCAGGCCAACTACGCCGCCGCCAAATCCGGCGTCCAGGCCATGATGCGCGTCCTCAGCCGTGAAGCCGCCCGCAAACAGATCCGCGCCAACGCCATCGCCCCCGGCGTCATCGACACCGCCATGGCCGCCACCATTCCCGAAAACGTCCGCGCCGAGATGATCAAAAACGTCCCCCTCGCCCGCTTCGGCACCACCGAAGAAGTCGCCAACGTCGTCCTCTTCCTCTGCTCGCCCCTGGCCTCCTATGTCACCGGTCAGACCATCGAAATCAACGGCGGCTGGAGAGGCTGAGCAGCCGTAGCGCAACCGTCTCGGTTGCACTCCGAATCTGCAATCACAACGATTGCTCCCCACTCAATGCGCGCCCCCGCCATCCTCGCCAATGCGGCTCTCCCTCTCCCCGCCCCTAACCCACGACAACAACGCATATTCCTATTCGGGGAACCGGAGCGCAGCGGAGATAGACGAAGTCAAAGGGTTGGGGTGAGGGGACCACAAACACTCTTCGCAAGCATGGGCTCGCCCTCTCCATTTGCCTCTCCCTCAAGACCTTCGATTTGAGGTCCTAATAAACGTTTCCATGCGCGCCCCCTCCATCCTCGCCACAGCAGACGAAGCCATCGCCGCCATCCCCAGCGGTGCCACCGTGGCCGTGAGCGGATTCGTCGGCGCCGGACATGCGGAACTGCTCACCTCCGCCCTGGAGCGGCGCTTCCTGCAAACCGGCACGCCAAACGATCTCACCCTCTATTACTGTGCAGGTCAGGGAGACCGGGCTGAGCGTGGCTTGAACCACCTCGCTCATCGCGGCTTGCTCAAACGCATCGTCGGCGGCCATTGGAATCTCGCACCAAAGCTCGGGGCGCTGGCTCTGGCCAACGAAGTCGAGGCCTACAACCTCCCCCAGGGCGTCCTCTCCGTCCTCACCCGCGAGATCGCCGCCAAACGTCCCGGCTTGTTCACTCAGGTCGGACTGAATACCTTCATCGACCCCATTCACGGCGGCGGCATGCTCAACGCCGGTACCACCGAACCACTCGTGGAGCGCATCGAACTCGATGGTCAAATCTGGCTGCGCTACAAACCCATGCCGATCCATGTGGCCCTGATTCGCGCCACCTATGCCGATCCTCGCGGCAATCTCAGCATGGATCGCGAAGGCCTGATCAGCGAGGTGCTGCCGATGGCGCAGGCCGCGAAAAATCACGGCGGCATCGTCATCGCCCAGGTCGAAAGCATCGTCGACCAGCTGCCAGACCCCAAGTCCGTGCGCGTTCCCGGCCTGCTCGTTGATTACATCGTCACCTCAGGCGGCCAGCAGCACGACCAGACCTTTGGCGAATTCTTCAACGAAGACTTCGTCGTTACCAGCGACGGCACCTTCACCCTTCCCCCGATGCCGGAATCCGAACGCAAACGCATCGGCGCTCGCGCACTGCTAGAAGTACGTCGCGGCGACATCGTCAATCTCGGCATCGGCCTCCCTGAAGCCGTGGCCATGGTCGCCGCCGAAACCGGTCGCCTCAGTGAATTCACCCTCACTGTCGAAAGCGGCCCCACCGGCGGCGTCCCCGCTTCCGGCCTCAGCTTTGGTTGCAGCCACTTCCCAGAAGCCATCATCGACCAGCCTTCCCAGTTCGACTTCTACGACGGCGGCGGGCTCGACATCGGTGTGCTCGGCGCCGTCGAAATCGATGCCGAAGGCAGCGTGAACGTCGCCAGTTTCGCAGGCCGCTTCGCAGGCGTCGGCGGTTTCGTGAACATCGCCCAGTGCGCGCGCCGCCTCGTCTTCTGCTGCACGTTTCAAGCGAAGGGAAACGCCAAGTTCGTGAACGACATCCAGCACGTCTGCTTCCACGGACCCTCCGCTATCGCCCGCGGCCAGCAGGTGCTCTACGTCACCGACCGCGCCGTGTTCGAACTCACCCCGCACGGCCTCCGCCTCATCGAAATCGCCGCCGGACTCGATCTGCAACGCGACGTGCTCGATCAAATGCAGTTCAAACCCCTGCTCGCTGAAACCATCGCCACCATCCCATGAAGCCCGTTTACATTATCGACGCCAAGCGCACCCCCATCGGCCGTTTCGGCGGTGGCTTGAAAGCTCTCACCGCATCAGAACTCGGACACGCTCTCGGAGATGCCATGCTTCCATCCGAACTCCGCGCCCACATTCAGCAGGTCATCCTCGGCCAGGTTCTTCAGGCAGGCAGCGGCATGAACGTGGCGCGTCAAATCGGCCTCAAGCTCGGCCTGCCGCAGGAAGTGCCCGCCTACACCGTCAACATGGCCTGCGGTTCCTCGCTGAAAGCCATCGCGCTTGCAGCCGATGCCATCCGCAGCGGGGAAAACGATCTCGTGCTCGCCGGCGGCGTGGAGATGATGAGCCGCGCCCCGCATTACGCCACGGATCTGCGCTGGGGCAAAAAGCTCGGCGATTCTTCCATGCAAGACGCCATGTTCGTCGATGGCCTCACCGATCCCCTCCTCAAAATCGGCATGGGCGAAACCGCTGAACGCATCGCCGACAAACACAGCATCACCCGCACCGAGCAGGATGCCTTCTCCGCACTCAGCCAGAGCCGTGTCGCCGCCAGTCGCACCGCCTTGAGCCGCGAGATCATTCCAGCCGGTGATTTGACCGAAGACGAGCATCCGCGCGCCGATACCACAGTCGATTCCCTATCGAAGCTAAAGCCAGCCTTCCGCAAAGACGGCACCGTCACCGCCGGCAATGCCTCGGGTATTAATGATGGCGCTGCTTTGGCCCTGCTCGCCAGCGAGGACGCCGTCTCACGCCACGGCCTGAAACCCCGCGCACGCATCATCGCCAGTGCCGCCGTCGGCTGTGATCCCGCCTTGATGGGTCTCGGCCCCGTGGGTGCCATTCGCAAAGTCTGCGCCCTGACCAGCTGGAACCTCGGTGAAGTCGATGCCATCGAGATCAACGAAGCCTTCGCTGCCCAGGCGCTTGGCTGCACTAGAGAGCTCAATATAGACACAGCGAAGCTCAATCCACGCGGAGGAGCCATCGCTCTCGGCCACCCTATCGGTGCCAGCGGAGCCCGCGTGCTGGTCACCTTACTGCACTATCTCGAAGATCACGGCCTGCGTCGCGGCATCGCCAGCCTCTGCATTGGCGGCGGCATGGGCATCGCGATGGCGGTGGAGCGGGATTGAGACCTGTTCGCAGCAGATTCATCAGGAAAAATTCACGCCCGGCTTGCACAGCCGCATCGTATCTCCATGATGAATTCCTCCCCACATGAGCGCTGTTTTTGACTCCCTTTCGCGATTTTACGCCTCCTCCATTGGCAAGAAGATTCTTGTGGCCCTCACAGGCCTCGCACTGATCGGCTTTGTACTTGGCCACATGATTGGCAACCTGCTGATCTTTGTCGGCAAGGACGCCATCAATGAATACGGGCACATGCTCCAGACCGCGCTGCATGGCGGCGGTGTCTGGATCGCCCGCATCGGACTGCTGGCAGCCGTGGTGATTCACATCGTCGCGACGATTTCACTGACCCGGGCCAACCGCGCCGCACGTCTGACCCAATACGGCCAGCACAAGGCGCAGGTGAGCAGCAAGTCCTCCCGCATCATGATCTGGAGCGGCCTGACCATTCTGGCCTTCATCGTTTACCATCTGCTGCACTTCACCGTCCATGCTGGCAACGACTACGGCACCTACAAAACCACGCTCCACGGCGAGACGGTGCATGACGTCTACCGCATGGTCATCGCAGGCTTTTCCTGGGCTCCGGCGGTGTTCTTCTACATCCTCGCCATGCTGCTGCTCACCAGCCATCTCAGCCACGGTTTCAGCAGCCTGTTCCAGACCCT
The DNA here is from genome assembly GCF_044373815.1 of Prosthecobacter sp. Lineage (GTDB taxonomy): Bacteria > Verrucomicrobiota > Verrucomicrobiia > Verrucomicrobiales > Verrucomicrobiaceae > Prosthecobacter. The sequence goes on from NZ_JBIPNG010000022.1 coordinate 7,024, forward strand.
CGGCGTTTCCACAGACAAGACGGAGCCGCTGTTCAAGAAACTCGGTTACGCCTTCGCGGGTCTGATCCTCGTGGGCAACTGCTCCATCCCCATCGCCATCTTCTTCTTCGGCTACGGACGTTAATTTTTTCTGCGACTCGCCATGTCTCTTAATTCCAACATTCCCTCCGGCCCAATGGGCATGAAGTGGTCCAAGCACAAGCAGGACTCGAAGCTCATCAATCCGAAGAACAAACGCAAGTTCACCGTGCTCGTCGTGGGCAGCGGCCTTGCAGGCTCCTCCGCAGCAGCGACTCTCTCGGAGCTCGGCTACAAGGTGAAGTGCTTCTGCTTCCAGGACAGCGCCCGTCGTGCCCACTCCATCGCAGCGCAGGGCGGCATCAACGCGGCCAAGAACTATCAGAATGACGGCGACAGCGTGCATCGTCTTTTCTATGACACCGTCAAAGGTGGCGACTTCCGCGCCCGTGAGGCCAACGTGCATCGTCTCGCTGAAGTCAGCGTCAACATCATCGACCAGTGCGTCGCGCAGGGCGTTCCCTTCGCCCGTGAATACGGCGGCATGCTGGCCAATCGCTCCTTCGGCGGCGCTCAGGTGAGCCGCACCTTTTATGCCCGTGGTCAGACCGGACAGCAGCTCCTGCTCGGCGCTTACTCAGCACTGAACAAGGAAATCGCTGGCGGCGGCGTGGAGATGTTCCCCCGCACCGAAATGCTCGATCTCGTGACCGTGGACGGCCACGCGAAAGGCATCGTCACCCGCGATCTCGTCACCGGCAAAATCGAATCTCACGCAGGTGATGCGGTGCTGCTTTGCACCGGTGGTTACGGCAACGTCTTCTACCTCTCCACCAACGCTATGGGCTGCAACGTCACCGCGACGTGGCGCGCACACCGCAAAGGCGCGTTCTTTGCCAATCCTTGCTACACGCAGATCCACCCGACCTGCATTCCCGTCAGCGGTGAGTATCAGAGCAAGCTGACGCTCATGTCCGAGTCCCTCCGCAACGACGGCCGCGTGTGGGTGCCGAAGAAGAAGGAAGACTGCGGCAAAAACCCGGATCAAATTCCAGAAGCCGACCGCGACTACTACCTCGAGCGCAAATATCCAAGCTTCGGCAACCTCGCCCCGCGTGACATCTCCTCCCGTGCAGCCAAGGAAGCCTGCGACGACGGTCGCGGTGTCGGCCCTGGCGGTCGCGGCGTTTATCTCGATTTCGCGGAAGCCATCGGTCAGTTCGGTGCCAAGACCATCGCCGAGCGTTACGGCAACCTCTTCGACATGTACGAGCGCATCACCGGTGAAAGCGCCTACAAGCGCCCGATGCGCATCTACCCCGCCGTTCACTACACCATGGGCGGCCTCTGGGTGGACTACAACCTCATGAGCAACCTCCCCGGCCTGCACGTGCTGGGCGAAGCGAACTTCTCCGACCACGGCGCGAACCGCCTCGGCGCTAGCGCTCTCATGCAGGGCCTCGCGGATGGTTACTTCGTCATCCCAACGACCATCGCCAACTACCTCGTCAATGAGAAGCCCGGCAGCATCACCACCGAGCATCCAGAGTTCAAGAAAGCCGTCGAAAACTGCACCGCGCAGACCAAGCGCTTCCTCAACATCAAGGGCAAGCGCAGCGTGGACAGCTTCCACCGCGAACTCGGTCTCCTCGTCTGGGACAAGTGCGGCATGGCCCGCACCAAGGAAGGCCTCACCGAAGCTATCAACCGCATCCCTGCGCTGCGCGAAGAATTCTGGCAGAACGTGAATGTCCCCGGCAGCGGCGACTTCACCAATCCTGAACTCGAAAAAGCCGGTCGTGTCGCCGACTTCATGGAGTTCGCCGAACTCCTCTGCCTCGACGCCCGCCACCGCGAAGAAAGCTGCGGCGGTCACTTCCGCTCCGAACATCAATACCCGGATGGCGAAGCGAAACGCGACGACGAAAACTTCAGCTACGCCGCCGCCTGGGAATACACCGGCAACCTCAGCCAGCCCATCCTCAACAAGGAGCCTCTGGCCTTCGAAGAAGTCCACCTTGCCGTCCGCAGCTACAAATAGTGGTTTCCTGCCGTCATGACCCGCGAATCTGAGTCCGAACTCCTCCATTTCTGCGCCACCCAGCGCGGGGAGTTCCACGAAGACGCGTGGACCAGCTTCGCCCCCATCGAAAAAAAAGAGATGGCCGCCGTCTGCCTCTTCCTGGCAGGCGTGGACTGGTTCGGGCATCAGCAAGACCTCAGAAACGCTGCTCGCAAATTGCTCAATGGTGCCGAGACCACCTTTGGTGCACTCGCTCGTTCTCTCCGCTTCGACACTCCTCGATTCGCCAACTCGCTCAAAAGGAGGCTGGGCCATGCATAGTCTTCACCCAGACCTGACTCTGGCCATGGGCCAAATGATGGACCGTATAGACGGTTTTCTGCGCGAAGCAGGCTATTCTGGCGAACCCGTCCAGATGTATCTTGCAGGTGGAATGGCCGTTCACTACTACTGCGGCACGCGTTACACGGATGACGTTGACGCCACTTTCTCCCGACGGCTGATTCTGCCTTTTGAAGAGTTGGTCATTGATTACATGCGTGAGGCAGGAACTCCCTCCAGCATCTACTTCGACACCACTTACAACGACTCCTTCGCCCTCCTGCATCCCGATCATCGTGATTGCTGCGTCGAGTGGGAAGGCATGGGCAATGAGCGGCGGTTGATTCACCTGCTGGTCTTCTGCCCGGTTGATCTTGCGGTGTCGAAACTCTCCAGGTTTTCACCCAACGATCAGGCTGACATTCTAGCACTGGCCCGCCAGCATTACTTCACCACGGCACAGCTCCAGACCCGCGCCACCGAAGCTCTCGACCATTACGTTGGCGAGACACGGTGGATTCATCTCAATGTGGCTCAGATCAGCCAGGAGATCGCCCTCGCCGCTTAATCTTTTCATCCCTCCAAATTCCCATGTCTCAACTCAATCTGCACCTCAAAGTCTGGCGTCAGAACGGCTCACAACCCGGTCATTTCCAGGACATCGACGCTCCGGACATTCCCGATCATGCCTCCTTCCTGGAGATGATGGACATCATCAACGAGCGCCTCATCTCCAAGGGCGAAGATCCTGTGGCCTTTGACCACGACTGCCGTGAAGGCATCTGTGGTGCTTGCTCCATGCAGATCAACGGCGTGCCACACGGCCCGGCGAAAGCCACCACGACCTGCCAGCTTCACATGCGCAAGTTCCGCACCGGCGACACCATCTGGATCGAGCCCTTCCGTGCACGCGCCTTCCCGGTCTTGAAAGACCTCATGATTGACCGTGGAGCCTTTGACCGCATCCAGCAGGCCGGTGGCTTCATCAGCGTGCGCACCGGTGCCCCGCAGGATGCCAATGCCCTCCCCATTGGCAAAGTCGTCGCCGACGCCGCCATGGACGCCGCCGAGTGCATCGGCTGCGGTGCCTGCGTGGCTGCCTGTAAGAATGCCAGCGCCATGCTCTTCGTCTCCGCGAAAGCCGGCCAGCTCAATTCCCTGCCTCAGGGTCAGCCTGAAAAAGACCGCCGCACCCTCGGCATGGTCCGCCAGATGGACAAGGAAGGCTTCGGCAACTGCACCAATCAATACGAGTGCGAAGCCGCCTGCCCGAAGGAGATCAGCGTCCGCTGGATCACCAAGCTCAATCGCGACTACGCCGTGGCTGCCGTCAAAGACGCCTTTGGCAACGCTCCCAAAGAAGCGGGCGGCGGAGATTGATCCGTTACTGCTTCGGCTCCCCAGGAGGAGGAGCAGGCTTGTCCTGCTCCGGTGGCGGACGGCGGAACCCGTCCTTCGGCTCTCCTCCCCGTTCCCGAAATTTCATAAATTCCTGACCCGCCGCCTCGCGGTAGATTTCACGGAATCTTTTGAAGGCCTCCATGCGCTCCCCCGGAGGCAGCTCATCCAGTTTCGCCAGGGCTTCTTTGACACGCGGCAGTTGCAGAAGACGCTCATGGAAGCGCCGCGTCTCATCCCGCCTCTCAGGCCTGGCGATGGACTGCAGCTCCGCTCCGAGACGAATGGCCGCCATGTGGGCAAAATTGGGTGAGTCCGGCTTTGGCATCTCTGGCAGGCCACGCTGATCCATCGGGAACTGCGGTTTGATCTTCTCCAGGATACCCACGACTTCAGGATCAATTTCCTTCAGTGCGTTGTGCAGCGTGTTGCGCATCTCCTCATTCGCCCTCAGTGCTCTGTCCCGCGATTCGATCACCTCGGGACGCTGCCAGGCCTTTTCGAAAGCGGCCCTCACCTTCTGCTTCTCGATTTCAGAGAGCTTTTCAAAGCCGTCAAACCCACGCGGCCTGCCCATGCCCGGAGGTCCATAACGATCGCCGTCACGATGCGGCGGCGGTCCGTCGCCAGGTTTAGGCGGAGGTGGCGGCGGCATTGGTTTGTCACCTTCGGACTGAGCGAGGGCAGCCGTGGTGAGGGCAAAAAGGAAAACCAGAGGACGCATGACGGTCATTTTCCGCCGCTGCGTTCCATTGGCAACCTGATAGCTGGTCTCAGTATTCATTGAGGCTAATAACCCAACTGCCAGCCAAAAGTTGCACTCACTTGATGCGCTCCAGTTTAAGCAGCGGTGCCGTCTGGGAGGCAAACTGCGCCACATAAAGGTTTCCCTCAGCATCCACAGCCACGCCATGAGGGTGAATGAAGGTCTTGTGATCACTCTGCATCGGCTGCAGCACACCATCCACATAAACAGCCGCAGGTGCGCCAATGTTGGACACGATCCGATACTCCCGGTCCACAATGGAAATGAAGCCGGGGGCATTCTTGTCCTTCGGCCACTGGTCGCCCAGATGCGGCACGATCGCGTGCTCCCCCCAAAATACGATGTCCCTCGGATTGCCGCCGGGCATGGCGATTTTGTCAATAAAGCGCCCGTCTGCCGAAAAACGTTTGATCTCCTGCTGGTCGCTCATCGCGATGATGATGCGATTTTTTGCTGAATCCGACACATCCAAAGCCCCGCCATGCGGTCCCCAATGCTTCAGTTGGTTCTCCCCTTCCCCAAGGTTTCCACCCCACCACCGCAGCAGCGAGCCATCTGGCTTGTAGTGAAAAATGTAGTCCTTCCCATAGCCGTCGAACACGCAGAACTCCCCGTTCGCGAAATGAATCGTCTTCGAAGGCCGGTACTCATTTGCACTCGCATGCAGTTTCGCTCCTTCAGGCCACGCATAATGCGCCAGTTCTTCGCCATCCAGCGTCAATTTGCGCACCTCGTGGAGTTGCGTGTCCGTGATGAAGAGCACCTCGCGCTCCCCTTCCCGCACCAGACTCATCCCATGCGCCCCCGGCATGCGCGCCGTCCAGTGCTTGATCAAGGCCCCCGTTTTCGGATCGAGCACGATCACATTATTCCTGGCGTCATCCGTCAGAAACAACAAGCGTCCCTTTGCATCAATGGACACTGCGTGACCATTTTTGACATTAACCTGCGCAAGCGCCTCGCGTCCCCAGCCAGGCACAACCCGATAACGAAACTCCCCTTGGCCAAGAATGTCTTCAGCTTGGGAAAAACCTGCGGCAAGCAGGCAGAAGATAGCAAAACGAATCATGCAGCCATGCAATCATGCCTTCCGCCCCGGCGCAAGATCAACGCATGGATGGTTTGCCAGCACCCGTATTGCTGCGAGGGTGATTCCCGCTTCTTCTCATGGTCTTCATTCTCATTGTCGCTGCTCTTTTCCTCGGCCTTGCCGTCGCCCGCTGGGCGCAGGCGCGCCATGAGTCGATGATGCTCAAAGGCTTTCGTGCCAATGCCCCCACCGCGCATACTGGCAGCGAGATCGCCCTCATGTTTCTGAAATCCGAAGGCGTGGATGACGTGCAGATCGTCGAGCACAACGCTGTTGTGACCGATTACTTCGACCCGACCCGTCGCCGGCTGTTTCTGCGCCGTGATGTCGCCGAGGGCACAACCTTGTCTGCCTGGGCCATCGCCCTGCATGAAGCGGCGCATGCGCTGCAGACCGGCGAATCCTTGAGCGAACTCAAGTGGCGGCAGAGCTGCATCCGCATGAGCCGCTACATTCCCATGGCTGCGGTATTCGCCATCGTGGGATTGATGATCGCCCGCATTCTCATAGCGAAGAACGCCATTTTCGTCACCGCCGGAGTCATTGTCATCCTGCTGCTGCTGAACCTCGGCAGCGTGCCGCTGGAGTTCAATGCCAACAAGCGCCTGCGTCGTTTCCTGGATGAGTATCTCAAAAATCATCCTCAAGCTGGTAGCCGGCTCGATGAACTTCTTTTTTGCATGGCCATTCGTGAAGTCGGCGATCTGCTGCGCTCGCCGCGCTATTTCTTCCTGAGCGCCCTGCCCGGCACGGGAAAGATGAGGCCGCAGTGATCTGAGTGGCAAGGCATCCATCTTGGGTAACGTTGTGTTCTCATGGTCAAACTTGCCGCCTTCTTCATTCTTGCCGCCTCGTCCGTGCTTCACGCAGACACCCAAACGCCGTCCTCATTCAGCGGTGATTTTGTGATCAAGGTCAACTATCGCTACCTCCTGAGCAAGCCGGAGGGTTACGCAGACAACAAGGATAAAAAATGGCCGCTGGTGGTCTTTTTGCACGGCTCCGGCGAACGGGGCACCGATCTTGAACTGATCAAGAAACACGGACCGCCGAAGCTGCTGGCTGCCGGACAAAAATTTCCCGCCATCATGGCCAGCCTGCAATGCGAACCCAACAACCTGTGGAATCCGCACGCTGTCCAGGCGGTCACCGAACACCTGGTCAAAACGCTGCGTGTCGATCCCAAGCGAGTTTATCTCACCGGCATCAGCATGGGCGGCTTCGGCACTTGGGAGACCGCTTTTGAGTATCCTGAGACCTATGCCGCCATCGCGCCCATCTGTGGCGGTGCTGGCGTGCGCTGGGTGACAGCGCAGCGCCTCAAGAGCATGCCCTGCTGGATCTTCCATGGCGACAAGGACGGTGCGGTTCCAATCGAGAACAGCCAGAAGATTTACGATGCTCTGAAAAAGATCGACGCGCCGGTCAAATTCACCATCTACCCGGGCATCGGTCATGATTCGTGGACTCAAACTTACGCCAATCCAGAGTTCTGGAGCTGGCTGTTTGAGCAGAAGAAGCCATGACAGGTGGCAGGCCCAGAGGGCGTTTGATCTCCCATGATCCGACCACTCCTCTCGCTTCTCATTGCCTCCTCATTGCAGGCTCAGGTGCTGCCAGGCACCCAGCCGCTGGAGCCGAATCCCGATTTCTCGGCCACCATGGTGGCGGGCATCGACAAGATGGCGCTGCGGCTCATCGAACAGTCGAAAACGGGCCGCAAGCCGACCCGCGAAAAGTTGAAGGCCATCATCGGTGCGGTGGACGATCGCCTGCCCATCACGGCGCTCGAACTGGTTGGTGACACCTCCAGTCCGGCGCTCCTCGCGGAAACTGACACCGCACGCATCCTGCGGGTGCGCTGGCCGGTGTTTGACGGCGTGCATGGGGAAGGCATTCTGATTCAGCCGAAAGACAAGCCGGTGGCACGGGTGATCTACATCCCGGATGCCGACACCGATCCCGAAAAGTTGGCGAACGACGCCATGCTGGCCTACAGCGGCTGCGAGATCGTCATTCCTGCGCTCATCAGCCGCAGCAGCGAGTTCAGCACCAATGACAAATTCGGTGTGAAGACGAACGTGCCGCACCGTGAGTGGATCTACCGCCAGTCGTATGAACTGGGGCGTCACATCATCGGCTATGAAGTGCAAAAGATGCTGTCACTCGTCGATTACTTCGGCACGCAGCCAAAGCTGCCGCTGCTTGTGGCTGGACTAGGTGAAGGCGGCCTGATCGCCATGTATTCCGGAGCCATCGACGAGCGCATCAGCTCTGTCTATGTGTGGGGCTGTTTCGAGCCGCGTGAAGGTATGTGGGCCGAGCCGATCTACCGCAATGTGTTCAATCTGCTGCGTGATTTTGGCGATGCTGAAGTGGCCTCCCTCATTGGACCACGCCCTCTTGTGGTGCAAAACCTCGGCTTCCCGAATGTGCAGGGCCCGCCGAAGGCAAAGCAGGGCGAACGTGAAATCGCAGCCCCGGGCAAGGTCAGCAAACCTACCCTCGAAGCCGTCAAGGCCGAGGTTGCCCGCGCCAAGGCACTCGTACCCGGTGACTGGCTGATGCTGGCCACGGAAGAGCATGGCCTGAAAGAGGTGGTCACCCATTTGCTGCCTGCCGATGTTTCGGCGCAGCTCGTGAAACGCATCGAGCCGATCATGCCGGAGAAAAACGAGCAGCGTGCTCAAGTGGATGCCACGCGCCAGAAGCGCATGGTGAGCGAACTGGAGACGTTCACGCAGCGTCTGCTCGTAAGCACCGAGATGGAGCGCAAAGCACAGTTTTGGGACAAGCTGCCACTCAAAACCATGGCGGAGTTTGAGAAGCACACCACCGGCGAACGCGACCGCTTTTGGAACGAAGTCATCGGCCGCCTGCCAGATCCGAACCTGCCGGTGAATGCCCGGAGCCGCTTTGTACGTGAGACGGACAAGGTCAAAATCTATGAGGTGACGATGGATGTGTGGGACGATGTCTTTGCCTGGGGCTGGCTGTGCCTGCCGAAAGATCTCAAGCCTGGAGAGAAGCGCCCCGTCGTCGTCTGCCAGCACGGGCTGGAAGGCATCCCGGAGGACACCATCACAACCGATGAGACGCAGAAAGCCTACGCCCCGTACAAAGGCTTCACGCTGCGGCTGGCCGAGCAGGGCTTCATCACCTTTGCCCCCCACAACCCATATCGTGGCAAGGATGCGTTCCGCACGCTGCAGCGGAAGCTCAATCCGCTCGGGCTCACGCTCTACAGCGTCATCAATGGCCAGCACCAGCGCATTCTGGAGTGGCTGAAGGCACAGCCTTTTACACAGCCCGACAAGATCGCCTTCTACGGGCTCAGCTACGGCGGGAAGTCCGCCATGCGCACACCGGCGGTGCTCACGGATTACTGCCTGAGCATCTGCAGCGGCGACTTCAATGAATGGGTGCGCAAGTGCGTGAGCACCGACATGCCCATGAGCTACATCCACACCCATGAGTATGAAATCTGGGAGTGGAACATGGGCCGCACTTTCAACTATGCTGAAATGGCAGCGCTCATCGCGCCAAGGCCGTTCATGGTCGAGCGCGGCCACAATGACGGTGTGGGCGTGGATGAATGGGTGAACTACGAATTCGCCAAGGTCCGCCGTCTCTACAACAAGCTTCTCATCGGCGACCGCACGAACATCGAACACTTTGACGGTCCGCATACCATCCACGGCGTCGGCACGTTTGAATTCTTGAAGCAGAATCTCGGGTGGAAGTAATTTCCTATATTTAACAAAGCTCTCCAACTCATTCTTGACTTAGAGGCAAAGGCTTAGGTGCTTTTGAACCAACTTCCAAGGGATGGCCTTGGCGATTCACCTATGGTCTCGCGCGATGAGCGTGACCCATTTTTTGAAGAAGCCTGTATTCTCCCTGCCGGCGCGCCAGGAGTTGCCCAATTTGCGGCATTTTTTCAGGCGGCTTTGGCTCATCTTCGGCGGGTCTGCACTGCTTCTGCTGGTCAGTTTTATCGTGTTTGAAAACATTGGGGCCACGCTTGAACAAGAACGTACCGCCACGGTGAACGCGGTCAATCTGCTGGGGAGGCAGCGTACGGACAGCCAGACACTCAGCCGGCTCATGCTTCAGGCGGAGAGCAGCACCGCACCGCTGCAGACTTATTATCTGGGCCGTATTGATCTCGTCTGGGGGCTCATGAACACCTGCGAGGAAAACCTCCACTCCGGCAAGCTGGTGAAACACGCCACGGGGGACCAGCTGGCCAGCATCCTGCAAAAGCTGGAAGAGGCCCATGGAAGCTATTTGAAAATAGCCAAGCTGATGAGGCGGCTCTATCCCCACACAGACGCCACCCCCACTCTGCTAAGGGGCATGGGAGAAATGCTGACTGAAGACTGCGACGCCCTGGCAGGTTCCCTGGATCAGGCCGCCCAGAAAATCATCCAGGTCAATGCCGACATCAACGAGCATATTCGCCTGCTGGACTGGCTGCAGATCGAAATGACTGGAGGCATCGCCTTGATTACAGCTCTGCTGCTGACTCGAGGCCAGATCTCCACCATGGAGCGGCTGATCGACACCAGCGTCAAGCTTCAGGAGCTGACGTATCTGCAGAATGGTGTGCTGGAGAGCGCCGCCTGCGGCATCATCAGCACCAACACGAAGGGATTGATCGCCACGTTCAACTGCGGGGCTGAAAAGCTCACCGGGTATTTGCGGCAGGAGGTTGTCGGCAGCCTGACGCCAGAACTGTTCCATGATGCCTCAGACATGGAGCGCATGGCCGCCGAAGTCTCGCGCGAAACGGGCATGGACGTTGCTCCGGGATTTGAGGTGTTCGTGGCCCATGTCAAATGCGGCATCCTGCGAGAACGTGAATGCACCTACGTGCGGAAAGATGGCAGCCGCGTCTCTGTTTCCCTGAATATCACAGCCATGCTGGACGAGGACGGAGAGATCACCGGCTTCCTCGGCATCGTAACCGACATCACCGAAAAGAAGAAGCTGGAGCAGCAGTTCCTGCGCGCACAGCGCATCGAAAGTGTGGGCACGCTGGCAGGGGGAATCGCCCATGATCTTAACAACGTGCTCACGCCCATCATCATGTCGATCGAGCTGCTGCGGCTCACCCATACGAACGAACGCACACTCTCCATCCTGGGCAACATTGAAAGCAGTGCCAGACGCGGGGCAGATCTGGTGCGGCAGATTCTCACGTTTGCGCGCGGAGTGGAGGGCAAACGCACGGAATTGCGCGCCGGCCCGCTCATCAAGGACATCCAGCACTTCGTTCAGGACACCTTCCCAAAAAACATCTGCTGCTTCAGCAAACTGCCTGACGGTCTGCCTTCATTCCTGGGGGACCCCACACAGCTGCATCAGATCCTGCTTAACCTGTGCGTGAATGCGCGTGATGCCATGCCCGACGGCGGAACGCTGACCATCACCGCAGGCTGTTCCGTCATGGACGAGGCCGCAGCAGCCGTGCAAATGGACGCCAAACCCGGCCCCTATGCCACCATTAGCGTGAGTGACACCGGCAACGGCATTCCCCCGGAAGTCCTGGACAAGATTTTCGACCCCTTCTTCACCACCAAGGAAATTGGCAAGGGCACGGGTCTCGGTCTGTCCACGGTGCTGAGCATCACCAAGAGTCATGGAGGCTTCGTCACGGTCACCAGCGAACCCAGCAAGGAAACCGCCTTCACTATCTGGCTGCCAGCCGTTCCCAATACGGGCAACTGCGTCAAATCCCCCCTCAAGGAGGAACCGCCGATGCCGCTTGGCAAAGGCGAGCTGATTCTGATCGTGGATGATGAAGAGGCCATCCGCACCACCACACGGCAGACCCTTGAGGCGCTGGACTACCGCACCCTGGTGGCCGCCAATGGTGAGGAGGCAGTGGCACTTTACACCCAGCACAACGCTGAGATTGCCGTGGTGCTGACGGACATGATGATGCCTGTCATGGATGGACCCGCAACCATCCAGATACTTCAACGCATCAACCCCAATGTGAAAATCATCGCGGCCAGCGGTGTCGCCCATCTGGGCGGCCCGGCCAAAGTGGCCGAGATGGGCGTCAGGCACTTCCTGCCCAAACCTTACACGGCGCATACTGTGATGACGACGCTCCACCTCGTGATCAACGAGGCGGAACCCTGGCGGGAGGCGCCGGTCAGCAGCATGACGTTATGAGGAACCGGGCCTCTCAGCTTTTCATCGGTGCTGTCGAGAGCACCGGCTGGATGTGATGTTCGGAGACGAGCGTGACCAGCAGGTTGTTCACCATGGTGGATTTGGAGGCAGAGTCGAGCTGCACGATGCCGTCGGTTTCAAGCTTGCGCAGCGCCATTTCGACCATGCCGATGGCACCATCCACGATGATCTGGCGCGCGGCGAGAACCGCCTGCGCCTGCTGGCGGCGCAGCATGGCCTGAGCAATTTCCGGGCTGTAGGCCAGGTGGCTGAGCTGGGCCTCCAAAATCTCAATCCCCGCCAGACTGGTGCGTTCCGCCAGTTCGGCACACAATTGACGTGCGATGTCCACTGGGTGGCTGCGGAGGGCGATCTCCCCAGGGGTGTGCGGCTCATAGGGGAAAAGATTGGAGAGATGCCGCAGCGCCGTCTCCCCCTGTAGGCGAACGAAGTTATTGCAGTTCTCGACGGCAAAGGTCGCCTTGGCCGAGTCCACCACACGCCAGACGATCACCGCTGCGATTTCAATCGGATTGCCATGGGCATCGTTAACTTTGAGCTGCTCGCTTTGGAAGTTGGCGATCTTGAGGGAGATCTTCTGCCTGCCGGCGAAAGGGTTGATCCACCAGAACCCATTGTGAATGAGGCTGCCGGTGTACTTGCCAAAGAAAGTAAGAACCACGGCTTCATTGGGAGAAACAATGACGAAGCCTTTCAGCAGCAAGAACCCGATAATGGCCGCTGGAACGGTCAGGAGTGGGATGTACTGAGGGAACTGATAAAAGCTGATGGCCACAAGACCAAGGGCCGCAAAAATGACGAGAATGCCGGGAAGGGCCAGAGCGTTGCGTTCTTTCATAATCAGAAGGTTGTTTAGGACGCAATTGAACTGGTTTCTTGAATTCCCGTCACTGAGAATTTTACGGAGATTTTCCACCCACCTGCGACCACGACAGCCCATTTGCATTCGCTGCATCGTCCGCTAGGCTGAGGGCGTAAACCCAACGCGCTATGCAAACACCCAAAATCACCGCCTACCTTAAAACCTACTGCGGCTGGAGCGAAGGCATCCGTGCCATCTTCCGCAAGTACGATCTCGCTTTCGAAGAGAAGGACATCATCAAAAATCCCGCCTTCCGCTGGGAAATGGAACAGAAGAGCGGCCAGCCGCTGTCGCCCTGCGTGGAAATCAACGGCACCATGCTCGCCGACATCAGCGGTGCTGAAGTGGAAACTTGGATGACGGACAACGGCCTGCTCGAAAAGAACGAAGCTCCAGCCGATGCACCGATCAATTCCGCCTGCACCGACGCGCAGCACGCCGCCATGGCCGCAGGTCAGGTGGGCACATTGAAATTCGTGGGCTGATTCTGCATGCGTTCCCGGCTTTTCCTCCTTGGGCTGGCGGTTTCACTCGCTGCCTGCAACACCGTCTATTACGCCGCCTGGGAAAAGCTGGGCTACGAGAAGCGTGACCTGCTCAAGAGCGCGGTCAAGAAAGCTCGAGGCGAGCAAAAGGATGCGGGCGAACAGTTTCAAGATGCCCTGACCCAGCTCAAAAAGCTGACCAACTACAACGGTGGCAATCTCGAGTCTGCCTACAACCGCTTCAAAGGCGAATATGAGGACTGCGAAGCCCAGGCAGCTCGGGTGCGCAGCCAGATCCGCGAGGTGGACACGGTGGCGCGGGATCTCTTCCGAGAATGGGAGAGCGAGATCCGCCAGTATGAAAACGCCTCTCTCGCCGCCGACAGCCGCCGCAAACTGGCGGACACCCGCAGCCGGTTTGAGCCGCTTTCGCGTTCCCTGCACTCGGCCGAAAACACGATGGAGCCCGTGCTGCGCCAGTTTCACGATCAGGTACTCTATCTGAAGCATAATCTGAACGCCGCAGCCATCGGCTCACTGCGTGGCACGGCGGACAACATCCAGAGCGACATCCAGCGTCTGCTCGATCAGATGAACCGCTCCATTGCTGAGGCGGACCGGTTCATTCAGACACTGTAAAAAGACGACAGACACTCTGGTCTGTCGGTCTGGGACAATTCGTAAACGCTGATCGACAGACAGGAGAACTGAGGCTTGGGGAGACAGGCAAAGCCAATCTGTCGCACTCCAGAAAAAAGCCCTCCGGCTTTGCAGCAGGAGGGCTTCGAAGACTGGCTTCTCAAATCGATCAGGCTTTGATCATGCCATGAGGGTCGATGACGTACTTACGGGCAGCGCCCTTGTCGAAGTCCACGTAGCCCTTTGGAGCGCCCTTCAGGGAGATCACCTGCACGTTGGTCGCCTTGGCGATTTTGATCTTGTCGTGAAGGATGGCCATCATGAGGCGGCGATGGTACTTCATGACCGGGCACTGGCCGGTGACGAAAGTGTGGCTCTTGGCCCAGCCGAGACCGATGCGGATGGAAAGGCTGCCGACCTTGGCAGCTTCATCGACCGCGCCCGGATCACCCGTGACGTAAAGGCCGGGAATGCCGATGGCACCGCCCGCCTTGGTGAGTTCCATGACACTGTTGAGCACCTGAGCAGGCACTTCCTTGCTGTGGTCATGGCCGCAGCCACGGGCTTCAAAGCCGACGCAATCCACCGAGCAGTCCACTTCCGGCACGCCAAGGATGTTTTCGATCTGATCCTGAACGGAGGCAGAGAGAGAAACGTCCACGGTTTCACAGCCGAAACGACGTGCCTGGGCAAGGCGCTCCTTGTTCAAGTCGCCGACGATGACGACAGCGGCACCGAGGAGATGACAGGAAGCAGCACAGGCGAGACCGACAGGGCCGGCACCGGCGATGTAAACCGTCGCACCCGGGCCCACTCCAGCGGAGACGGCACCGTGATAGCCGGTGGGGAAGATGTCCGAAAGCAGAGTGAGGTCTTTGATCTTGGCCAGGGCCTGATCGCGATCCGGGAACTTCAGGAGATTGAAGTCAGCGTAGGGCACCATGACGTACTCCGCCTGACCACCGACCCAGCCACCCATGTCCACGTAGCCATAGGCTGCACCGGGGCGGGCAGGATTCACATTCAGGCAGATGCCGGTCTTGCCTTCTTTACAGTTGGCACAGCGTCCGCAGGCGATGTTGAAAGGCACGCTGACGATGTCGCCTTTCTTGATGAACTCCACATCGCGGCCCGTCTCGATGACTTCGCCGGTGATTTCATGGCCGAGGATCAGCCCCTTCTGTGCGGTGGTACGACCGCGCACCATGTGCTGGTCGGAGCCGCAGATGTTGGTGCTGACGACTTTGAGGATGACTCCGTGCTGGCATTTGCGCTTTTGTTCGCGCAGCTCCAGTTTCGGGAAATCAATGCTCTGAACCTCTACCTTTCCGGTACCCATGTAGGCGACACCATGATTGCTTGGCATAATATTGTGTGGTTGTGGTTGGTTGAATTTAGGGGATTCCCAGTCATGCTAGTCAGAACCGGCAGATCGCGTCAATCCTGGTGAAGGAAAAACGTTGGCAGCCAGGAATGAGCGGTGCAGGGGCCGGGAAAAGGCTGACGCCGCTGGGTTTAGCTAAACGAATCGCGCTGCATGCTCTTTCGGATTGCCTGCCCGCGAGCAGCCCTCCACAATACGCATGCATGAAAATTACATCACTCGCATTGTCCCTGCTGCTGCTTGCTTCCACCGCCCTCCGGGCCCAGACCTCGGCTCCGGCCGTCAAGCCATCTGCTCCGCCAGCCACCCCAGCCGTCGTCATGCCCCCGCAGCCACCGGACGTTCCTGCGGAGAAGTACGGCAAAGACGGCAAGATCAACCCTGGCTTCATCGCTTCGCATGAGAAGTTCGTGAGCATCGCCAAGGAAGGCAAAGCACAGCTCGTGTTCCTTGGTGACTCGATCACCGCCGGCTGGGGCGGCAAGAAGGAAATCTGGGACAAGTCCTTCGGCGCCTACAGCCCGGCCAACTTTGGGATTGGCGGTGACCGCACGCAGCATGTGCTGTGGCGCATCCTAAACGGCGAACTTGAGGTCATCAAACCCAAGGCCGTGGTCCTCATGATCGGCACGAACAACTCCGGCTCGGATTCCGCTGAAGGCATCGCCAAAGGTGTCACCGTGATCGTCGAAACCATCCGCGCCAAGCAGCCCCAAGCAAAAATCCTTCTCCTCGCGGTTTTCCCACGTGGCGAAAAAGCCAGTCCGAATCCAGGCCGCGACAAGCTGAAGGTGGTCAACTCCATCATCGCCAAACTCGATGACGGCAAGAATGTCTTCTTCCTCGACATCGGTGACAAATTCCTCCAGCCCGACGGCAGCCTCACCAAGGAAATCATGCCCGACTTCCTGCATCTCTCCGCCGCAGGCTATCAGATCTGGGCCGACGCCATCGGTCCAAAGCTCGCTGAGCTGATGAAGTAATCTGCTCCGTCATTCCCTGCACGGATTCATCTGGCGCACGCAAGACCTGCGTGCATAGGAAAGCCATGCCCCAGCCCACCATCCTTTCCGACATCGGCAAAGTCCTCATCGACTTCGATTTCAGCATCGCCGCCCGGCGGCTGGCGGAGCGCTGTGATCATCCGGCGGAGACGGTGCTGACGCTGTTTGATGATATCAAAGGCCCCTATGAAGTGGGTGACATGGATGACGCGGAGTTCATACAGCGGGGCATGGCGCTGACGGGGTTTCGTGGCAACCCGGAGGAATTCGCCTCCATCTGGTGCGAAATCTTTGCCCAGAATGAACCCATGCACGCGACGCTCTCCGCGCTGGCGGGAAAGCTGCCGATGCACCTGCTCTCAAACACCAACGAGCTGCACAAAAGCTACTTCCTGCGCGAGTTTGCGATTTTCCAGCATTTCCAAGATGGGGTGTATTCGCACACCGCCCGCTGCGCCAAGCCGGGAGATGAGATCTTCCTCAAGACCGCCGCGCAGCTGGATCTGGACCCCGCACGCACGTTTTACATCGACGATCTGGAGGCAAACATCGCCACCGCGAAACGCCTGGGTTTTCGGACTTTTCATTACAGCTTTGCGAAGCATTCGCAGCTTCAGACGGAGCTGGACGAATGGCTGGCGGCTCAGGGCATTGGTTGACGGGCGCGAATACCTGTCATACCCAGTACGGCCTGCCGTTCGTATCACCTATGTGGCATGAATGCATGCACGACTAAATCCATGAAATGCGACGTTTGCGAAAATGAGGCCACCGTGTTCCTCACCCAGATCATCAACGGTCAAATGACCACGGTGAATCTGTGTGAGACCTGCTCAAAGGCCAAAGGCGTGACCGAGGAAACAGGCTTCGGTCTGGCGGAGGCATTTCTGAGCCCCTCCCACCGAACGGAGTCAGACACGATGGAAATCGTGTGCGACGCCTGCGGCTTCACGGCATCCCAGCTGAAGAAGATCGGGCGCATGGGCTGTCCGGAATGTTATGCCGCCTTCCGTGATGGACTGGATGGACTGCTGCGCAACATGCACAAGGGAACCCGGCATGTGGGCAAGCGCCCGAGCCACCTCAGCGCGGTCGCACCCCAAATACTGCCCCGGCAAAGAGCGACCACTTTGAAGGACGCGCCTCCACCCGCACCGGTGCCAGCTCCGCCCGTGCCGCCACCAGACATTGCCAAGCTCCGCGCTGAGCTGGATCTGGCCGTCAAGGAGGAGCGCTACGAGGACGCAGCCAAGTTGAAATCCGAGATCGAAAATCTTCAGCCCAAGGCTTCCAAATGAAGAAGGCCGCAGGTGAAATGATCCTTTCGTATCTTTCAACGCGTATCTCTTTTGCACAGTCCAACTTCGTAATCTCATGATGCGTTTTGCCACCTTGATCAAGAACCCCGCCGACTGGATGAAAGGCGCGGGGCCGCACTCCGACGTGGTCATGACCTCGCGCGTGCGTCTAGCACGCAATCTCCGTGGTTACCCCTTCCCCGGCTTCAGTCAGGAGCGCCAGCGCATCGAGCTGCTGGAACGCGCACGCCCGGTGGTGGAAGAACTGCCCGAAATGCGGGACGGCTACAGCGAGGACTACACCGAGCTCAGCAAGATCCGCAAACAGGTGCTGGTGGAGCGACACCTCGTCAGCCGTGAGCATGCGGCACGGTCCTCCGGCTGCGCCGTGGTCGTGGACCGCAAGCAGAGCATCTCCATCATGATCAATGAGGAGGATCACTTCCGCATCCAGGGCATCCGCCCGGGACTGAACCTCACCAGCGCTTTTGAAGTGGTAGACCGCGTGGACACGGAGCTAGAAGGCCTGCTGCCTTATGCGTTTGACCCCAAGCTCGGGTACCTGACCGCCTGCCCCACCAATCTCGGCACCGGCATGCGCGCCTCCGTGATGCTGCATCTGCCAGCGCTGGTCCTCACCGAGCAAATCAACCCGGTGATCAAGGCCATTGGCAAGATCGGCCTGGCTGTGCGCGGCCTCTACGGGGAAGGCACTGAAGCTTTGGGCAATCTCTTCCAGATCTCCAATCAGC
This sequence comes from Prosthecobacter sp., assembly GCF_044373815.1. Classification (GTDB taxonomy): domain Bacteria; phylum Verrucomicrobiota; class Verrucomicrobiia; order Verrucomicrobiales; family Verrucomicrobiaceae; genus Prosthecobacter. Next base: position 25,271 of record NZ_JBIPNG010000022.1, read on the forward strand.
ACACGCTGGGTGAGGCGGAGCCAGAAATCATCGCCCAGATCGAAAAGGTCATCGAAGGCGTCGTCCGCTCTGAAGTGACAGCCCGCGCCAAGCTCAAGGAGGACCACCAGACGATGCTCCAAGACCAGATCGGGCGTGCCTTCGCCATTTTGAGGTATGCGCACATCCTTACCTCCAAAGAGGCACTGAACCTGCTTTCCATGCTGCGTCTCGGTGCAGATCTCGACCTTGTCGGGAACTGTGACCGCAGCCTGATCGACATGCTTCTGCTTGAAATTCAACCTGCGCATCTGCAGCTCAATGCTGCGCGTGAATTGTCCCCTGAAGAGCGTGACAGCATGCGCGCTGATTTAACCCGCACGCGGTTGCAATCCATCGACGGCCCGGGTAGTTTTCCAACATCACAATCTAACAACGGAGGCACCACCTCCCCTACTAATGATGAATAATTTCACTCCACGCGCCCAACAGGTTCTGGCCCTTGCCCGCAAGGAAGCCGACCGTTTCAACCACAATTACGTCGGCACGGAGCATCTCCTGCTTGGCCTGATCAAACTCGGCCAGGGGGTCGCAGTCAACGTTTTGACCAAGCTCGGCCTCGATCTCGAAACCGTGCGCATGCAGGTCGAGCAGCAGGTTGGTTCCGGCCCTGAGACCAAGATGGTCGGCAACATCCCCTACACCCCAAGAGTGAAGAAGGTGCTGGCCCTGGCCTCCAAGGAAGCCAAGGCGCTCAACCACAGCTACGTCGGCACGGAGCACATCCTGCTCGGCCTCCTCCGCGAAGGCGAAGGCGTGGCCGCTCAGGTGCTGCGCAACCTCGATGTGAACCTCGACAAGGCGCGCAGCGAGATCCTCAAGGAACTCGATCCCAACTTCTCCTCCCAGAATGAAGAGGAAGAGGAGGAAAGCGAACCCGTCAATCCTACCGGCAACACGCCTTCCAGCGACAAGAAGAAGAACGAGAAGACCCCGGCGCTCAAAGCCTTCGGTCGCGACCTCACCGAGCTCGCCATCAAGGGTGAAATGGACCCGGTCATCGGCCGCTCGGAGGAAATCGCCCGTGTCATCCAGATCCTTTGCCGCCGCACCAAGAACAACCCGGTGCTCATCGGTGAAGCTGGTGTCGGCAAGACCGCCATCGTCGAAGGGCTGGCTCAGGAGATTGCCGCCGGTAACGTTCCTGAAATCCTGCGCGACAAGAAAGTCATCACCCTCGATCTCGCACTCATGGTCGCTGGCACGAAGTATCGCGGCCAGTTTGAGGAACGCATCAAGGCGGTCATGGATGAAATCCGCCGCAACAAGAACGTCATTCTCTTCATCGACGAGCTGCACACCATCGTGGGTGCCGGCGGCGCTGAAGGCGCAATGGATGCCAGCAACATCATCAAACCCGCGCTCAGCCGTGGGGAACTGCAATGCGTCGGCGCCACCACGCTGAACGAATACCGCAAGTACATCGAGAAGGACTCCGCGCTCGAACGCCGCTTCCAGAGCGTGAAGATCGAGGAGCCCTCCGTCGAGGACGCTATCCGCATTCTCTTTGGCCTGCGTGGCAAATACGAGATGCACCACAAGGCGAAGTACAGCGAAGACGCGCTTCGCTCGGCGGTGAATCTCAGCTCGCGCTACCTGCCCTCCCGTTTCCTGCCTGACAAGGCCATCGACATCATGGACGAAGCCGGCTCCAAGGCCCGCATCGCCGCCATGACACGTCCGCCCGAACTCAAGGTGATCGAAGGCGAGATCGAAGAGATCCGCCTCGAGAAGGAAGGTTCCATCAAGGAGCAGGATTTCGAAAAAGCTGCGAGCCTGCGTGACCGTGAGAAGAACGCGAAGAAGCGTTTTGATGATGTGCTGGAAACCTGGCGCACCAACAATCAGGAGCGTATCGTTGACGTCACCGAAGAGGACATCATGTCCGTCGTGTCCAAGTGGACCGGCGTTCCGCTGCAACGCATGGAACAGGCTGAAGCCGAAAAACTGCTCAAGATGGAAACCGAGCTCAAGGGCAAGGTCATCGGGCAGGACGAAGCCGTCATCGCCATCAGCAAGGCCCTGCGCCGTTCCCGCGCTGACCTTAAGGACCCGCGCCGCCCGATCGGCTCCTTCCTCTTCCTCGGCCCGACCGGTGTCGGCAAGACCTTCCTCGCGAAGAACCTCGCCGAATTCATGTTTGGCACCGCCGATTCGCTGATCCAGATCGACATGTCCGAGTACATGGAAAAGCACACCGCCAGCCGTCTGATTGGTGCGCCTCCGGGATACGTCGGTTACGAAGAAGGCGGCCAGCTTTCCGAAGCCGTGCGCCGTCGCCCTTACTCCGTGATCTTGTTCGACGAAGTCGAAAAAGCGCACCCGGATGTCATGCATCTTCTGCTGCAGATTCTCGAAGAAGGCCAGGTCACCGACAACTTCGGCCGCAAGATCGACTTCCGGAACACCATCGTCATCCTCACCTCCAACATCGGTGCGGAGCAAATCAAACGCCAGACCAGCCTGGGCTTCATGGCCATGCAGGAAGACGCCGCCGACAACGCCGGCATCAAGGGCAAGATCACCGAAGCCGCGAAGAAGTTCTTCAAGCCTGAGTTCCTCAACCGCCTCGACGACATCGTCATCTTCCGCATGCTCGAGAAGGAGCAGCTCAACAAGATCGTCGACCTCGAAGTCAGCAAAGTGGTTGTCCGCCTCAAGAAGAAGAACATCCACATCACCCTGGACGACAGCGCCCGCGAGTTCCTCATGAAGGAAGGTTTTGATCCGCAGTATGGTGCGCGTCCGATGCGCCGTGCCGTGGAGAAAAACATCGAAGACCCGCTGGCCGAGCATCTCCTGCGCGGAGACATCCGCGAAGGCGACATCGTCAAGGTTTCCCACGACGACGAGCACAAGCGCCTCAAGTTCGCCGCTGACAAGCGTGAAACCACTGACGTCCCGGCTCCGGCCGAAACGCCAGCCCCTTAACCGGGAGAGATCCGCCGGGCTCTGCCTGCCATGATCCGTGCCCTGATCCTCATTCTCCTCCTCGGCAGCCTCGGCTGCTGGTTGGATCGTGAGCATCAGGCGGGGCGGTTCCAGCGTGTGGATGAGTTGTTTCTCGACTTTCTCGTGGCCAATGCGCGGGATCGTTTTGTCGCGGCCGATGATCATGCGGTCTCCTCCTCGCCGGTTGTGCTGGTGAAGATGCGTGTGGCTGACAAGGTGGAATATGCTGGCTGGCCCCCGCGCCCGCTGGACTGGCAGATGGTCCTGAAGGGACTGCAGGCCTACAATCCTGCGGTGGTCGTGATTCCCGAAACTCTGTTCTGGGGCCGCCCTTCGCCCGAGTTTGTGAATGAGGCAGCGCAGGCATTGGTGCCTTTTCCGAGCACGGTTCTGGGCGTTGAGGCCCAGCTGGCAGCCAGCCGTGAGGCACCCGCATTTTTGGGCGGTCTCGAAAGCTCTCTACCGCCCTTTCAAAAAGTGCAGGGGGACATTGGATCTGTTCCGCCATTGGGAGCTTTGATTGCTGCGCCGGACGACC
>NZ_JBIPNG010000692.1:0-2594 GCF_044373815.1 Prosthecobacter sp.
CATACGAACAAGAACAACTACTCGACGTTTGACGATGATGTCTCGCAGGCGGCGACGCGGCTGCTGGTGCGGGTGGACCATGCGCTGGGGGGCAAGGATGCGGAGATCAAGGAGGCGGCGGATTTTGCGCTGAGCGCGATCATGGCGACGCAGTATCCGGCGGGTGGATGGAGTGCGAACTGGGACACGTGGCCGAGTGCGCCGCCGCCGGTAGCGAAGTATCCGATCAAGGCGGGGATTTATCCCAGCGACTGGCCGCGCAAGTGGCCGAAGGATTTCACGGGATGCTACGTGCTCAATGACAACACGCATGCGACGCTGATGAGCACGCTGCTGCTGGCGTGGCAGCTGCGGGGGGGGGCGAAGTATCTGGAGGCGGCGAAGCGTGGCGGGGATTTTCTTGTCACGGCGCAGATGCCTGACCCGCAGCCGGCGTGGGCGCAGCAGTATGATAAGGAGATGCATCCAAGCTGGAGCCGCGCGTTTGAGCCGAGTGCGATCTGCGGGCGTGAAAGCCAATCAGCGATGTGGGCGCTGCTGAAGCTGGCGGCGGCCACGGGTGACAAGAAATACCTGGCACCGCTGCCGCGGGCGCTTGCGTATTTGCGGAAGTCACTGCTGCCGGATGGAAGGATCGCGCGGTACTATGAGCTGCAGACGAACAAGCCGCTGTACTTTGAACGCGGTGAAGGCGGCAAGGGGTTTGTGCTGACTTATTCGGACCAGAAGGCTTCCTCCAACTATGGGTGGAAATGGGATAGTGAGGTGGATGCGATTGAGTCATTTGGAAGGAAGATTGCGCGGGGCGAGAAGGTCGTTTTTCCACGCGTGGAGAAGGAGCGGTGGTCTTCGCCACCGACGGAGGGGGAGATTGCGATGATTTTGAAGGAGCAGCAGGCGGATGGCTCGTGGGCCGTGACGGATGAGGAGCGTGGATGGATGCGCGATGCGGGCGGGAAGAAAACGCGGCCTGCGGGTGGTGTGATCTACAGCCTGGATTTTGTGCAGAATGTGAAGGCCTTGAGCGTGTGGCTGAAGGCGAAGAGGTGAGGCGAATATTTTTATCTACCACCAACCATGAAGACACAGCATTTACGTTCAAGAGCATTCTGGCTCTGCGGTGCTCTTATCTCTGCGGGGATGCTTCCTGCGGCAGAGAAATATGACAATGACACGCCGTGGTCGTACCAGCGCATCTTGCGCCCGGCGGTGCCGGTGGTGAAGGATGCGGCGTGGCCGAAGGATGACATTGACCGCTTTATTCTTGCGCGGCTGGAGAAGGATAATCTGCATCCGATTGGCGATACTTCGCGGCTGACGCTGATTCGGCGGGCTTCGTTTGATCTGCGTGGACTGCCGCCGACGCAGGAGGAGGTGGAGCGGTTTGTGAAGGATGCGGCGGCGGATGATGTGGCGTTTGCGAAGGTGGTGGATGCGTTTCTGCAATCAGAACGATTTGGTGAACGGTGGGCGAGGCACTGGCTGGATGTGGTGCGGTATGCGGACAGTGTGGGCCGGGTGTGGAATGCTCCGTTTTTGTATGCAGCACGGTATCGCGACTGGGTGATCGATTCGCTGAATGAGGACAAGGCTTACAATCGATTTGTCGCGGAGCAGATTGCGGGTGACCTGCTGCCTGCCACGACGGTGCTGCAAAAGCGTGACCAGATTGTGGGGACGGGCATGCTGGCGCTGGGGAGCGTGAATCTGCAGGAGGGGGACTATGAGCAGTTTGTGCTCGATCAGGTGGATGATCAGATTGATGTGGTGTCGCGTGCGTTCATGGGGCTGACGCTGAGCTGTGCGCGGTGTCATGATCACAAAACGGAGCCGGTGAGCCAGAAGGATTATTATGCGCTGGCGGGCATTTTTTACAGCAGTCGCACGCTGCCGGGTCAGGCGAATCGCAGTGACATGAATGGTTCGGGTTATGTGGATCCGGAGATGCTGGTGGATCTGCCCACGAAGCTGGATGAGGCAGTCGGGCCGCCAGCGAAGCTGCCGGAGGGGATTCATTCGATGGATGATATTCGGGCGCAGGGGAATCCGAAGACGACGATCCGCTATGATGTGGATCCGCACTTCTGCATGGGTGTCATTGAAGGTGATGCGAAAGACTGTGAGCTCGCGGTGGGTGGTGATCCGCATGATCGCAAGGCTGCGCCGGAACGTGGTGGGCTGGGCATGCCTGCCCTGCCCCCGCTGCCGAAGATTCCGGCGAAGTCCTCGGGACGGCTGGAGCTGGCGCAGTGGATGACGCAGGCGACGCATCCGCTGACATCACGCGTGGCGGTGAACCGCTTGTGGCAGCATTTGTTTGGCGAAGGGATCGTGCGCACGGTGGATGATTTTGGCATCACGGGGAGTGATCCGACGCATCCGGAGTTGCTGGATCATCTGGCGATTCGTTTTGTGGAAGGTGGGTGGTCGGTGAAGAAGATGATTCGTGCGATGATGCTGAGCCGCACGTACCGGCTGGCGAGCACGGGCAATCCTGAACACCCGGATGCGGGTAACAAGCTGCGGTGGCGCATGAATGCAAAGCGACTGGAACTGGAGCCGCTGCGGGACACGCTGCTGCAGCTGGTTACCCG
>NZ_JBIPNG010000693.1:0-2579 GCF_044373815.1 Prosthecobacter sp.
CCTCGTCATGATCGAACGCTGCGACGACATGAAGATCAATCCCCCCCCTGCAAATTGGGACGGCGTCTATGTCATGAAGTCGAAATGATAGAGAAGCTTCTTCAACTCAGAAGCTTCTGCCACCAAACCCCGTCCCGTACCCGGTATACCCTGACTGTGGCGTCGCCTGCATGAGCGCCGAATTCTGCCGATACGACGAGCTCTGGCTGTTGATCATCGCCGATTCATTGAGATCGTCCGCAGCAGCCTGCTGCTCGGCTAGTTTGGCTTCAGCCAGCCGTTCCTCCTGCCCGCGCAGCACATTCACCAGAATCACCCGCTCCTTCTCACTGATCTTCCCCGTGGTGGCCGCCTTGTTGATCTCCATCAGCCGCGGATGTTCCGCCGCATACTGATTCAGAAAGCTGTCGATCTTTTGCGGACTCCATTTGCCTTCGATCGGCCTGCCGACGGACTTCTCCGCGACCAGCGCCGCCTCTCCTCCCGAGTGAATGTAGCCCACCTCCACCGCTCTCCTCGCAAACGCTTTCGCCTCGGCCACGCTGCCTACGTGGTATTCCTCGGTGGAGGTCTGGCAGGATGAAAGCAGCGCAACAGTCAGAAAAAGCAGGAAGGACTTCATGCGTCGAATGTGGAGAAAGTTTTCCGGCCCACAAGCCAAAGTAGTTGAGAGCTAAGACTCTCTCTGGAAAGATCGTATCCCTCCCAGACTCCGAGCTAAAGCTCTCGATTACTTTCCAGTCCTTCCATCCATGACGTCTCGCCATCTGACTCTCCTCGCGCTGCTCGCCTCCGCCTCCTGCGCCATCGCGGCCAATCCAGTCTTCGAAAGCCCGAAGCTCACCACCGCAAGCACATCCCGTCTGGTCAAAGTGGATGCCTCCCTGAAAGGCGCGAAGGAACTCTACCTCGTCGTCTCGGATGAAGACGGCATCAGTTGTGACTGGGCGGACTGGCTGGAGCCCAAGCTCGTCATGGCCGACGGCTCCACCAAAGACCTCACCAAGCTGCCATGGAAAGTCGCCAGTCAGGGCTCCGGCGGTACACGCGTCGGCAAATCCGCCATGGGCGATGCTCTGCTCGTGAAAGGCCAGAAGTTTGAAAACGGCATCGGCACGCATGCACGCTCGGTGATCGTCTATGATCTGCCTCAGGGCGTGGTTGGCTTCACCGCACAGGCGGCCATCGATGACGGCGGCATGGAGCGCGGTGGCAAGGCCAGCACTGCCTCGGTCAAATTCCAAGTCTATACTGAAACACCGCCAAATGCTCCCAAACCCGCGCCGCCCATCGTGGACGACGGCAAGACCACTGTGCCTTCGGACATGTTCACCGTGCCCGAAGGCCTTGAAGTCACCGTGTGGGCCACCTCACCCGCCTTGTTCAATCCCACCAACATCGACTTCGATGCCCAGGGTCGCCTCTGGGTGGCTGAAGGCGTGAACTACCGCAGCAAAGGCAGTCGCAGGCCGGAGGGCGACCGCGTCGTCGTGCTCGAAGACACTACCGGCTCTGGTCGTGCGGACAAAAGCACCGTGTTCGTGCAGGAATCCGCGCTCGCAGCTCCGCTCGGCGTTGCAGTGCTTGGTAATAAGATCGTCGTCTCTCAGCCACCTGAGCTGCTCGTTTACACCGACGTCAATGGCGACGGCAAATTTGATCCCACCGTGGACAAGCGCGACGTGCTGCTAACCGGCTTTGGTGGTCGTCAGCATGACCACAGCCTGCACAGCGTCACCGCCGGACCCGACGGCCAGTGGTACTGGAATCAGGGCAACACGGGCGCGAAGTTCACCGACCACTCCGGCAAGACCTTCCGCATGGGCAGCCCCTACATGATGCAGGACATCGCCGGTCAGAAGAGCGATGACGGCCATGTGTGGATCGGCGGATTCGCCGCACGCATGAATCCCGATGGCACAAACGTCACCATCATCGGCCACAACTACCGCAACAGCTACGAGCAGACCATCACCTCCTTTGGTGATGTCTTCCAAAGCGACAACGATGACCCGCCTGCCTGCCGCGTGTCCCCCGTGATGGAAGGCGGCAATGCTGGCTTTGCCTCCGCCGACGGCCTGCGCTCTTGGGGGGCGGACAAACGCCCCGGCCAGGACACACCCACCGCCGAGTGGCGCCAGGAAGATCCCGGCACGATGCCCGCAGGCGATGTCTACGGCGGCGGCTCTCCCACCGGCGTAGGTTTCTATGAAAATGGCGCGCTCGATAAGAAGTGGAACGGCCTGCTCCTTGCTTGTGAAGCCGGCAAGAACGTCGTCTTTGGCTATCTGCCAAAGCTCGATGGTGCTGGCTGGAAAATGGAGCGCTTTGATTTCCTGACCTCCAACAAGGAAAAGGAATTCGCCGGTTCCGACTTCCTCGGCGGCAAGCCTTCAGGCGAGCTCAAAACCCGCTTCCGTCCCAGCGATGTCACAGTCGGTCCAGATGGCGCAATCTACGTCGCCGACTGGTTCGACGCCCGCGTCGGTGGCCACGGTACACTCGATGAACGCTACACCGGCACCATCTATCGCATCGCTCCGAAGGGATTCGCCTCCAACGTGCCAGCACTCAATCTC
>NZ_JBIPNG010000023.1:0-28656 GCF_044373815.1 Prosthecobacter sp.
CGGACATCGAAGGCGTCCTGCATAAACTTCAGATGCTTGCTGCGACGAAGAAGGGCGCTCTCAAGGCGGATGAGGCAAGACTGCTGGAAGCGATCAATACCACGCTTCCCACCGATCAACGCACCACTTACCGTCGCCTCTCGACCAAGCGCAAGAACGGCTCACTCACTCCTGCGGAGCATCGTGAACTTCTGCGGCTTTCGGATCTGGTAGAAACCTTGCATGCACAGCGCATGCAGAGCTTGGTCAGGCTGGCCGTCCTGCGCAAGACCACGGTGCCCGAACTGATGGAACGTCTGGGGTTGGAATCTTTGACCACCCATGCCTGAGCATGTCAGCGCGGCACTTCGGCGGCTCGTTCGCACCCGCGCGCAAGGGCGTTGCGAGTATTGCATGACTCCGGAGGCCTATGCGCCGGAGGCATTTTCAGTGGAACACATTCTACCCCGCAGCAAGCGTGGCACATCCACAGCCGACAACCTCGCACTGTCCTGCCAGGGCTGTAACAATCACAAGTTCACCCGCATCCGTGCTCTCGATCCTGTGACTGAACTAACGGTACCACTCTACCATCCTCGCCAGCATGCATGGCATGACCACTTTGTCTGGCTGCCGGATGCGCGGCGGCTGCTCGGCATTTCTCCCACAGGACGAGCAACGGTGGAAATGCTGCGGTTAAATCGCCCCGGCTTGATGGGACTGCGCGAAGCTTTGATCGCCCTCGGCGTGCATCCTTAGTTCGTCTGCGCTACCGATCCGACTTCTACTCCACCGCCCCCGGCCTCAGCCAGTACAGCACGCTCATCCTCACCGCGATCCCATTCTCCACCTGCTGGTTGATCAGGCACCTCTCATAATTCATCCCCGCATCCGTGATCTCCACCCCGCGGTTCACCGGCCCCGGATGCATCAGGTGCAGTCCGCGCTCACGCAAAATTTCCACACGCTCGTTCGTCAGCCCATAGTTGCGATGGTACTCGGCGGCGCTTGGAATGAGCGGTTCGTCGAGGCGCTCGCCCTGCACACGCAGAAGATAAATCACATCCGGCTTCCACTCGAAGGCGTCACGCCAGTTGCCAAATTGCGGGATCTCCGGCGGCACCTCGCGCGGCATCATCGACCCCGGGGCAAGATAGGCCACCTCCATGCCGAGACGGCGGAAAATCAGGCTCGTGCTTCGCGCCACACGGGAGTGCTGAATGTCGCCCACAATCAAAACACGGCAGCCGCTCAGGTTTTTGTGAATCTCCCGCAGCGTGAAGGCATCCAGCAGCGCCTGCGTGGGGTGTGCGTGCCAGCCGTCCCCGGCATTGATGACGCTCGCACGCGTGTTCTTGGCGATGAGATTCGGCGTCCCCGCCTGCTTATGCCGCACCACGATGTAGTCCACCCGCATCGCCTCCAGCGTCTCCACCGTGTCCAGGATGGACTCCCCCTTCACCACGCTGCTCGACTCAATGTCAAAATGCGTCACGTCCGCAGAGAGGCGGCTCGCCGCCACTTCAAAGCTCGACCGCGTGCGCGTGGAGGGCTCATAAAAAAGCGTCAGCATCGTCTGCCCCTTGAGCGTGGGCACCTTCTTCACGCTGCGCTTGAAGAGGTCCTTGAACGGCACGGCGTTGTCGAGCACGAAGGCGATTTCCGCGTCCGTGAGCGAGGCGATGTCGAGGAGGTCTTTGCGCGGGGTCATCTCGTTGAGGCTTGGGTTTGCACGGTGCAGGCATCCTCGCCGTCCACCTCGGTAAAACGCACCGCCACCCGCTCTCCGGGTGCCAGCGTGACCTTGAGGGCGGAGAAATCCGGCTGCACAGGAAATTCACGGCCGCAGCGGTCCACCAGCACGGCCAGCTGCACGCGTTTGGGGCGGCCAAAATTAAGCAGCTCATCCAGCGCCGCACGCACGCTGCGGCCGGTGTAGATCACCTCATCACAGAGCACCACATTGAGGTCGTCGATGTCGAAGGCGATGTCGGACCCCTCCAGCTTCGGCACCATCTGAAAGGTGCTCAGGTCATCGCGATACTGCGTGATGTCGATCGTGCCCAGAAAGACCTTCACGCCGCCGATCTTTTCGATCTCGGCCGCGATGCGTTTCGCCAGCGGCACCCCACGGGTGAAAACACCCACCAGCGCGATGCTCTCCGCGCCAGGATTCGCCGTCAGGATGCTTTGCGCCAAAGCCTGCACCCCTGCGGCCATCTGGGCCTGTGTGAGTAGCGTACGTTCATTGCCGGGCATGGTGGAAAAGGGTGCGCGGACAGTCCGGCGATTCACGGTGTTGTCAAATCGGGGGATCGCAGCACCGGCACAGAAGTTTCGCACCGGCACTCGCCTCCAGGGTTGCAAAGCCGGCGCGTCTTTGATTTGATACGTTCATGCAAAGACTCCCCCGCGCCATTTTAATGCTGGCCCTGCCCGCCCTCCTGGCCAGCTGTGATGTTCTCCGCGAGAACAAAATACTGATCACCACGCACGTGCAGACGGACCAGCTGGAACATAAAAGCGAGCTCATGCCTGTGACGATCGCAGGCCAGCAGATGATCTTCAAAAAAGTCCCCGAATTCAGCCAGCGCAGCATCTCTGCCTTTGAACCCTTCGAGGCGGATAACAACGATGGCTACGGCGTGGTGCTCCAGCTCGACACTAAGGGCCGAACCGCCCTCGATCTCGCCTCCCGTCAGTACATTGGCATGACCTTCCTGACCATGGCCCATGGCCTGCCTATCGACTTGGTCGAGATCGACAAACCGATCACCGACGGTCGTTTCACCATTTGGCGCGGACTCTCGAAGGAGACGGTTGATGAAATGGACAAGTTTTATCCGCGCATCAAATACATGAAATCCTCCTCTCGATGGATGGATGACATGCTGCCGTCCACCTCCAAGGAAAAATTGAACTCTCGCAGAGATGCCAAGGCTCTGGAGGCCGCAGAAAAAGCCGCTGCTAGCGACAAGGAACATGGAATCATCCCCAAGGCGCCCAAGATCAAGGACATCCCGCTCGAAGGCTACAAACTCCCCGGCACCTGATGTTTCGTCTCGCACTTTCATTCTCACTGCTCGGCCTGCTCACGGGCATCCTGCCCGCGCAGCAGCTTCAGCTTCCCACCGCCAATCACGCGCTGTTTGACGCGCCTTCGGAGTTCTTCCAGTTCGTTGACCGCGACTTCGACGGCGCCAAGACCACCCCCTGGGAAGGCGGGCAGTTCGGCTTCGTCCGCGACCCCCGCCACATCGGAGGCCGCATCGCCTACGCACGCTTTCACGAAGGCCTCGACATCAAACCCCGACAGCGTGATGCCAAAAGCAATCCTCAGGACGAAGTCGGCGCCATCGCCGATGGCGTCGTGGCTTACGTGGCCGCTTCGTCTGGTCTCAGCAACTACGGCCGCTACATCGTGGTCCAGCACAACTGGGGCGGCAGTCCGTTTTTCTCGCTCTACGCTCATCTTGCCTCCGCTCAGGTCAGTGCTGGGCAAAAGGTAAAGGCGGGCACCACTCTGGGCATACTCGGTTACACCGGCAGCGGCATCGACCAGCGCCGTGCCCATCTCCATGTGGAGCTGAACCTCTTTCTCTCCAGCCGCTTCGAGACCTGGCACAATTCAAATTTCCCCACCCCAAATCATCATGGTTTGTACAACGGACTGAATCTCATCGGGCTCGATCTCCAGTCGCTCTACCTCGCGCAGCAGAAAAAACCCGGCCTCACCGCCGCCAGTGCCGTGCGCGCCACGGAAAGCAGCTACCGCGTGGCCATCCCGGGAGATGCCGAGATGGAAATCCTGAAAAACTACCCCTGGCTTCTGGATGGCCCCCGTCCTTCAGGCAAACCCGCAAGCTGGGAGGTCACCTTCAGCCGCTGGGGCCTGCCGCTCGCCGTGAAAGCCTCCTCTTCACCCGTTGCAGCCCCTTTCGTCACCTGGGTCAAAGACGCCGGCATTCCCCATTTCACTCACACCCGCGGCTGCGTCACAGGCAGCGGCAGCACCGGCAAGCTCACCACCGAAGGACTGCGCTTTGTGAAACTCGCCACCGGCTGGTTCTGACCGTAGTGCAATCGTCTCGATTGCAGGGGCTCACTCCGGCTGATAAAACCGGCCCATGTGCTCCAAAATCTTCGCCCGCAGTTCATCCCCGTCAATCGGGCCATTGTGGCGAAAAATCACCTCACCTCCCGGCGCAACCACCAGCGTGTGCGGGATCGGTCCCGGCCATTCAGGATCCAGCGCCTTGATCAGTTCCTCCTGGCTCGCCTCATTGAAAACATAAGCGTTGCCCTTGCGCCCCTCCGCCTTGAGCGAAGGCTTCAGCTTGTCCGGCACGATCGCATTGTGCTTCTCCAGAAACTCCTTCACCTCATCAACGTTCTTGGGGTCATCCATGCTGATGCTGATGAACTCAAAATCACGCAGGCCAAATTTGCGCGATGTCGCCACGAGCTGTGGAAACTCCTCCACGCACGGCCCGCACCAGGTGGCCCAGACGTTGAACAGCCGCACCTTCTTCGTGTCGTTCTTGCGCAGCGCCGCGATGCCTTTGGAATCAATCAGCTCCACCTCCACCTCGCCCTTCTCCCACTTCTCATTGTCAGCTACCAGCTGCTTGCGTTTGTCGATCCATTTGGTCGAGCACCCGTGCGGCTTCGTCACCTCCACCGGCACCGCTTTGCCTTCCACCAGCGCCTCGATGGCATTCCGCGCATCAGGCGCAGTCACCGTCGCCTCATCCGCGTAGCGTGAGTCATCCAGTCGGCCCTGGTAGCGCAGCTTGCGCTCCTTGTCGAAAATGAAGACATGCGGCGTGGCCAGGCAGCCGTAGGCCAGCGCCGTCTTCTGCGTGTCCCCATCGTAGAGGTAGGGAAAAGTGAACCCCTGCTCCTTCCCATGCAGCTTCATCTCCGGAAAACTGTCGTTGTACTTCGAGTAGCCCAGCTCATCCGGCCGCAGCGCCGCCGGATCATTCGGATTGATCGCCACCACCTTCAGCCCCTTGCCCTTGAACTCCTTCAGCAGCTTCTTGATGCGCCCCTCCACCGCCTGCGAAGTCGGGCAGTGATTGCTCAGAAACGCCACCATCAGCAGCTCCGCGTCTTCGTAATTCTTCAGCGTGTGCTTCTCTTCATCGATGCCCACAAGATCAAAATCCGGTGCCGCATCTCCAATCTTGAGCTCATGAAACCCCTCCGGCATCGCCGACTTTTTTCCCTTCGCCGTTTCAGCATGGACAAGGACCGGAAGCAGCACGGTCAGCAAAGTGAGAGCGAACTTGTTCATGGGCTGGATCATTCGTTTTTGGCCGTCTGGCATTTCCAACACACTTCAAACGAGGCAGGATTGGATTCTTTGCAGCCAGGACACAGCCATTCTTCAGCAGTACAAGCCTCCTCCGACTGGTGCGGCAGCAGCAGCGCACTCGCCCGCTCAAAATCGGCATCCTCCACCAAACACAAAGTCGGCTGCAGCGGCCCGATGAAAATATTGGTCAGCTGAGAGGTCGTTTCATTGCGGATGAAGCAGGCAATGCCAGCCTCTTCGAGGATCGACCTGAAAAAGCCGAGCCGCGTCGAATCAATGCTGGTGATGAGGTCTCGCATAATCAGGCCTCACACCTCAAATTCATCCGCCGGATCAAACGGTGGCATCGGCACGTTGATGATTTTGAGTTTCCCCACCGCCCGGTGCACACACCCCGGCCGGATCATCACCGTCGTCATCGGCTTCAGCGGCACGATCTGACCGTCCACCTCCAGGTGCCCCTCACCTTCCAGCACAATGTAGATCTCAGTCATCTTCTTGTGATAGTGCGCCTTCGAATCCGCATGGATGTCCGTGAGGTGCACCGTCGCCAAGGTATTCCAGTCCTCCTTGAACGCCCTCCGCGCCTGCCCACAGGGACAAGGTGTTGGTGGAATTTCATCCAACTGGGCAACGGCAAAACGAGGTTCAGACATAATGACGGAGAATTACTGTCGGCGGTGTTCTTTCGCAAATGCTACACCATCCCGGGCGCCGTGAAGGACATAGAGAATACGAGCTCCAGCATTCTCCGACAGCGGGCGGTAGTAGATGAGATAATTGGGATATTCCGTCACTGTGACCATGCGGACGCCTGCGAGCGCTCGACGGAGCGGATGGTATTCAGTGCCAAGAAAAGGCTCTTGAGCAAGCAACTGATACATCCCAGTAATGGCAAACTCAACAGCCTTGGCGGCGAGGGGATTGTCCATCGCGATGTGGGTTGAAATCTCGATCACATCTTCATCCACTTCCGGATGAATTTGGAGTTCCTGCTCAGCCATGCTGGTGCTGCTGAACACGTTCCATCACTCTTGCACGGATGCTTTCACGATAGGCCGTCATGTCCGTGATCGTGACAAACGGCCCCTTGTCACGTTCTTCGAGAATGTCCTCCAAGGCCTCACGCTCCTTGTCTGCTACAGGAGCTTCATTGTCATTTTCTAGGAAACTGACGAGATAGGACGACAAGAAGCTTTCAGGCGATTTGTTCCAGCCTTGCGCCTTGCGGGTCAGGGCCGGCATGACGGCTTCAGGGAGTTCGATGGTGAACTGTGGCATGGCAGTAGTCTACCATACCCCAGCCACAGCGACACCCAATTTTACAACGTCGCCAGCGCAGCCGCAGCCACCTCCGCCGTCTCCTCCAGATCATCTCGGCTGTGCGCCATGCTGATGAATCCCGTCTCAAACTGGCTCGGCGCAAAGTACACGCCATGGTCCAGGCAGTAGTGGAAGAACTTGCGAAACGCCACCAGATCCGAGGTCTTCGCGTCCTGCAGGTTGTGCACTTCCTTCTCCGTGAAGAACAGGCAGAACATGCTCCCCTTGCGGTACCAGCGGTAGTTCAGCCCCTTCTTCTTGAGCACCTCCAGCACCGCCGTCTCCATGACCTGTCCTAGGTTTTCCAGCAGCGCGTAGCCATTCTTCTTCTCCAGCTCGCGCAACTGCGCCAGACCCGCAGCCAGCGCCACCGGATTGCCGCTGAGCGTGCCCGCCTGATACACCGGGCCGATTGGCGCGAGGTAGTCCATGATGTCCGCACGTCCGCCAAAGGCTCCCACAGGCAATCCACCGCCAATGACCTTGCCAAGGCAGGTCAGATCCGGAGTGATCTTCTCCAGCTCCTGTACCCCGCCTTTGGCCAGACGGAAGCCCGTCATCACTTCATCAAAAATCAGCAGCGCCCCATGCTTCATCGTGATGTCGCGCAGCTTCTGCAAGAACCCCGGCTTCGGCAGAATGAGGCCCGCATTTGCCGGATACGGCTCCACGATCACGCACGCGATCTCATGCCCCTGCTTCTCAAACAACTCCTCCAGCGCCGCCTCGTCATTAAAGGGCAGCACGCTCGTCAGTTCGGCAAACGCCCGCGGCACTCCCGCGCTGTCAGGATTCCCGTGCGTCAGCGCCCCGCTGCCCGCAGCCACCAGCAGGCTGTCCGAGTGTCCATGATAGCACCCGTCAAACTTCACCAGTCGGTCGCGGCCCGTGAATCCACGCGCCAGACGGATGGCAGACATCGTCGCCTCCGTACCGCTGCTCACCATGCGCACCTTCTGAATGCTCGGCACCCATTCACAGATCGTGCGTGCCATCTCCACCTCATACAGGTTCGGAATGCCAAAGCTGACGCCATCCTTGGCGGCGTTGTGGATCGCCTCGATCACGCTGATCGGCGCATGCCCGAGAATCGCCGGTCCCCACGTGCCCACGTAGTCGATCAGGCAGCGGTCATCCACATCGTAGATGCGGCAGCCTTTGGCACGCCTCACGAAAAAGGGGTCACCGCCGACGTTGCGGAAAGCGCGCACCGGCGAGTTCACTCCTCCGGGAATGTACTGCTTGGCGAGGTCGAAGAGCTTGGTGGAAAGGGGTCCGTTTGGCATGGTTTGGGGTGGAAAGGGATACGCGGGAGATTTTATGCGTCGAACAAAAGGTTGCTCCGAACCGTCTGAGTCGGCTATTCTCAGCCCAATTCCCGACCACCCTGCCATGAAAGCGTTCTGTTTGGTTCTCCTCGCCCTCTTTACCGCTCAGGCCGCCCAGGCACAGTCGGCCACCTCTTCTCCACGGAATCGGTCCTCGCTGGCCTCGGTCGAGCCCGGCACCTTTGCCGTGGAAGGCATGACGCCCAAGCCCATCGTACTCAAAGTCCAGATCGAAGCCCCCGTCTATCCCACCAGCAAGCTCCAAGGCGCCCTCGGCTCCTTTGCCCCCGGTTCCCTTCTCACCCTCCTGGCCATGTCAGACACCGCCTACCGCGTTCGCGGCCGCGCCCGCCATGGCGACGTCGCAGGCTGGGTGCTCAAGACCGATGTCCTCTCGGCCGACCCCAATCTCAGCGCAAACCTCAAAAAACTCTACGAGCGCACCAAGCTGGTCGATGAACTCATCCAGCACAAACAGGTCGCCCTCGGCATGACCAGCCAGGAAGTCCACGCCTCCTTGGGCAAACCCTCACGCAAATCCAGCAAGATCACCGCCGCAGGCAAGGAAGAGCGGCTGGAATACGCCATCTACGATCAGGTCCCCCAGACCAGCACCGGCGTCAATGCCTTCGGCCAGATCGTTCAAACCGTCGTCTACATCCGCGTCGAAGTCGGCACCCTCGGCCTGAGTTTCAAAGACAACGTGGTCTCCGAAATCGAAGAAACCAAAGGCAATCCCCTCGGCGGCGGCGGTGCCCGCACCGTGCCGCCCCCCGTCATCGGCTTCTAAGTAGCACATCTCGCTCCGCGAGATGACCCAGCGTCGAGTCAACGCCCCCATTTGGACTGCAGTTGCGCAGCGACGAAGGAGCGCAGCTACCGCTTTCGCAGGCCAGTCAACTCACTCACACCACGAGACACTGCGCATAAAAAGAAGCGCCCATTCGTCATTCGGATTTACTCATTCGTCATTACTCCCCACCACCTCCCTCACCCTCTCCGCTGTCCACCCTGCCTCCCGCAAGCTCCGCAAAGACCGCGCATCATCCCGCTTCGCCAGCCGCTTCCCACTCTCATCCGTGATCAGCCTGTGGTGCCACCACTCCGGCACCGGCAGTCCCAGCAGCGTCTGCAGCAGCCGGTGCAGATGCGTCGCCTCCAGCAGATCCTCACCCCGCGTCACCAGCGTGATCCCCTGCAGCGCGTCATCCACCACCACCGCCAGATGATAGCTCGCCGGCGTGTCCTTCCGCGCCAGCACCACATCCCCAAACACATCGGGCCGCGCCGTGAAAACCCCGCGCCCCCGATCCGTCCATTCCAATTCCCCTTCCACAAGCCCCGCCGCCTTCGCCACATCCAGTCGCAGCGCATACTGCTCCCCCGCCGCCATTCGCTGCGCCCGCTCACCCGCATCACGATTCCGGCACGTCCCCGGGTACAGCGGCCCGTCCGGCCCCTGCGGCGCATTCCCTGCCCGCGCGATCTCCTCCTGGATCTCCCGCCTCGTGCAAAAGCACGGATACAGCACCCCCAGTGCCTCCAGCTTCGCCAAAGCCGCACGGTAATCCTCGAAATGATCCGACTGCCGCCGCACCGGCACCTCCCACTCCAGCCCCAGCCACGCCAGATCCTCAAAGATCGCCCCCTCATACTCCAGCCGCGCCCGCGTTCCATCGATGTCCTCCAGCCGGATCAAAAACCGCCCTCCCGCCGCCTTCTCCTGCGCAAACAACGCCGCATACGCATGCCCCAGATGCAGCCATCCGGTGGGACTGGGGGCGAATCGTGTGATTTCAGGCATGCTCAGACCTTCTTCGGCTTCACCAGAATATCACCGTTGTCACTGATTCCACGAATTTGGTTTCGATACACATGCATCTCCGGCCTCACCATCCCATGCGTGTAGCCACATTTGACCTTCGTCACCGCCAGCCCGGGCGATTCCTCCCAGCCACCCTCCATCACGTTCAGCCCTGCGCCTTGCACATACAGCGTGTGGTCAAACGTCTCCTTCGCATGGATTTTCCCATCGTGAATGTGCAGCGTCGGGAAAAACACCGTGCCCGCCAGCGCCGTCGGAAACGCAAACGCCATCGGGTGCACCCGCGCATTGCCCGGTTTCAGCTTAAACACCGCAAACCCAAAGTCCTCATAGCCCGGCAGTTTCGCCCAAACTCCCTCAGCCATGCGAAACCGCTCATCCAGTCGGCTGAAATCCGCAGCGGTCGGCACAAAGCTCGCGTCATAGGCCCCCACGGAAACGACTTCGAGAGATCGGCTCTTCGCAGCCGCTGGCGCAGCCCCAAAGGGATCCGCCCCGTAACTGCGCACAGGAAACATCTCCCACAAATCCTCGAACACGCGGTCATACTTCGAGAAGTCAAAAAACTTCACCGCATCCTCCCCCGTCCCTTTCTTGATCGGAATCGGCAGCACCATCGCCAGGTCTCGCGGCACATTCACGGACATCTGATAAATGAGAGCCTGGTTCCCACGCTCACCCAGCCGGCCAAAGATCCGTGTGTTTTTGACCTCCTCGACTTTTCCCGTGAAGCAGCACATGATGCACATGCTATCGAACCGACTTATCCACTGTCCAGCATGAATCTCGCCGACCTCGTCTCCCACCTCGACACCGAACTGCGCATCGCCGAGATCGCGGACTACTCCAACGCACTCAACGGCCTCCAGCTCGAAAACCGCAAAGGTGAAGTCACCAAGATCGTCGCCGCCGTGGACGCCACTCTGCCCGTAATCAAAAAAGCCGTCGCCGCAGGCGCGGACCTCCTCATCGTACACCACGGCCTCTTCTGGACCGGCCTCCAAACCTGGACCGGCCCCGTCTTCCAGAAAATCCAAGTCGCCCTGGATGCCGGACTCGCCGTTTACAGCGCACATCTGCCGCTGGATGTGCATCCCGCGCTCGGCAACAACGCCCAAATCGCCCAGGCGCTCGGCTTGACTCCCACCGGCGGCTTTCTGGAATACAAATGCAATGCTGTCGGCGTGACCATGAACCATGAAATGCCCTTGGATGACCTCGTGGCCAAATTTCAATCAGTGCTCGGCGGCAGCCCGGTCCACGTCTGTCCCGGAGGCCCAAAAAGGACCCGTAAAATTGGCATCTCATCGGGCGGCTCTGGCTCCGAAGTCGCCACCGCAGCCAAAGCCGGCATCGACACCTTCATCACCGGCGAAGGCCCCCACTGGAGCTACACCCTCGCCGAGGAGATCGGCGTCAATCTCATCTACGGCGGCCACTACGCCACCGAGACCTTCGGCGTCAAAGCCCTCTCCGCCTACATCGAGCAAAAATTCGGCATCCCCTGGGAGTTCGTCGACCACCCCACCGGCCTCTAATCAACGCTGAATAGCATCTCGCGATTTGAGAAGGCCGCAAAGAACACCTTCAGACTCAGGTCTCTGCGGTTTTCTAATCTCTCGCGGTGTAATAATTCAGTGTTCCCCTAAGTCATGAGCTATCTGACCCGTGATTTCTTCGAGCGCGACGTCCTCACCGTCGCCCGCGATCTCATCGGCGTGGAGCTCGTCTGGAAAGGCTGCGCCGGCATCATCGTCGAAACCGAAGCATACTCCGTGGAAGGCGATCTCGCCGCCCACACCGCCACCCGCCCCAGCGCCCGCGAGTTCGTCAAAAAGCACCCGCCCGGCACCGCCTACGTCTATTTCAACTACGGCATGTACTGGCTCTTCAACCTCCTCGTCAAAGGCGGCTCCCAGGACGGCCTCATCCTCATCCGCGCCCTCGAGCCCACCCGCGGCATCCCGCAAATGCAGCAGCGCCGCCACCGCGAAAAACTCCACGAGCTCTGCTCCGGCCCTGGCAAGCTCGCCCTCGCCTTAGGCATCGATGGCACCCATCACGGCCTCCCCATGACCGGCAAACACCGCCCCGCCCGCTGCGGCCTCGTCCAGCCCTCATCATCCACCCACGAAATCGCCACCGACATCCGCGTCGGCATCAGCCAGGCCATCGACTACCCCTGGCGCTTCCTCTCCCGCCACAGCCCCCACCTCAGCGTCAAACACGGCAAAGTGAAACCGCCCGCAAAGACCGGCCTTCGATAAAGGCGGAGTGCCGTCCACCTCCTGCCGCATAGCCCCCGCACAGTGAATGTTCTTGGTACAAGACCGCGATCTTCCGCCACTCCGCGACATACCAGCCCTGAAGGGGCAGCGTAATAGTGCCTTTTAAATAATTTTGTTCCCGATAAACCCAAGGCAGCCAAAGCGCTTCTCCCTCTCCCCGCCCCTGATACACAACGAAACCGAATCCTTTTCTTCGGGGAGAGGGCTGGGGTGAGGGGACGGGAGGGATTCGCTCAATGTCCACGCGATGTTATGCATCAGGAAGACTATGAAATTATTTAAAATGCTACAGATCCAAGGGAGGCTCCCCTGGGTCAGCATTGAGTCGACCGGGTAGCAAACCCAGCCGCCCGCCACACCCCAAGCCTGCCAGCAGCGTCTGCACAGGACTCCGCCGCGCAGCATCGCCCACGGCATCGGCTCGCCCTCACATGGCCAGCCAGCGCTTAAAACAAACCGCCGCCAAGGAACAACCTCAACGCCGCCACCAATGCGACGGCCACGTTGATGGTCAGGCCGATCTTCCGCTGACAGAATGAACCAACGATGATGCCCAGCACGCAGCCCGCAAGCACCGCCCATTGCAGCCAGCCGAGCAGAGGGATAAGTCCCGGCACCAGCAGAACCGCGCACACCAGACCGATAAGAACAGAGAGAATTTGCATAACAACGCCACAGATCACCACCCTCCGCTGAATACAACTGCAATTCTCCGGACTCATTGTAAGCCGCGCCTTGCATTCAGGCGCAGACGCAGTACCCTCCGGCCTCGCAAAATGATCCGGAGAGGTGGCTGAGTGGTTGAAGGCACCTGACTCGAAATCAGACGTTGTCGTAAGGCAACCGAGGGTTCGAATCCCTCCCTCTCCGCCATTCGCACAACGGGTCAAAAGCCACCCCTAATCCAGTTGATTTTTGTGAGACGCGAGACACAAATGAGGCACACATCCTGTGAGCCTCGAAAAGTCATTTCCGATCTACAAAAAAACCCATGCCAGTGGGAACGCCGGATGGCGTGTCGATATGGGTGTAGTAGGGGGAAAACGGGTGTTCAAACACTTCCCCACGGAAGCTGCTGCCAAGAAGTTCCAAGTGCGCTGCATGGAGGTAGAAGCCCGAAAAAAGCCGGTGGATCTTCGAGACCTGAGTGAGAGCATGAGGCACGAGGTTCTCGCTGCTCTTGCAAAGCTGCGCAACTACAACGCCACAATCACCCAGGCAGTTGATTTCTACCTGAAGCATTCCCGGCCTGCCAACGCGAATGCCACAATCGGTGAGGTCATGGAGGAATTCCGCAAGTCGAAGCGCAAGGCCAACATGTCCGAAAAATACATCCACAGCTCGTGGACCACCTTTTTCGTGCCGTTCAAAAACCATTTCACAGATTGCATGATCTCAGAGCTTACGACTGAGACCTGTGAGGCATACATCTACAAATCCAAGACATGGAACCCTACCACAAAGCGGTCGCACATTCGGCATTTGTCTGTCCTGTGCAATTTCGCTGTTGAGCACGGCTACATGAGCTACAACCCCTTTAAGAAGGTGGAAAAGCCTCGGCGTCCACCGAGCACCTCGCGCCATCGCGTGGTAACGGTAGAAAACGCGGTCAAGATTCTGCAGTTCGCGTTAAACAACGACTACAAGCCTGAGTGTGCCGCACTGGTTCTACTTCTGTTCTGCGGGGTTCGGACTGAAGAAGTGGCGCGCACTACGTGGAGCGATATAAAGCTTGATGAGGACACTCCTGTTGTTCATTTGCATGAAGACATGACCAAGTCGGGAAAGTCGAGGGTCAACGCGATCCCGCCAAACGCTCTCGAATGGTTAACCCTCCTGAGGGCGAAGGGCCCGGTTGTCTCTCCAAGCTACGAGAGCCGAATGCGCAACCTCCGAAGGAAAGCTCAGGCGGAGTTCAAACAAAATTCAGCACGCATCTCGTTTGCCAGTTATCACATTGCTCGTTTCGAAGACGCTCCGAAAACTGCCTTCCTGCTTGGTCACGACAATCCCACCCTGCTGTACAACACCTACAAGGCGTTGGTCACCAAGACCGAAGCTGAGCGTTACTGGATAATCACTCCAGATTATGACGGCAAGCACCACCTGATCTCAACGCCTTCAGCGGATCAGGTCGAGGCCAAAAGAACCGCCCACCTGCAGAAGTTGCTCGCGGCTGGTTGATCTTTCTGCCCATACCCATGCTCCGCGCATACTGAGAAAGGACTGGGCGAAGCCAAATGGAACTCTCACAGGTTGCTCAACCACACGCATCATCGACCTCAGAGATACGGATCATGGACCGGCCGCTGATGACGGAGGTGTGATCGGCCTGTGATTAGAGCTGGGCCTCCGGTGCGATTGCCTCTACATCCTCTCCAGTGCCTCAGTCGCCATGTCCTTGATCGTCCCTTCTCCATCGCTCCATTGTGTGTGCATCTGGAGGTCTCCCTTGAGCTGCTTTTGCCACTTCGGATTCTTGACCAGGAACTTTCGTGCCTGAGCGAGCGTTAGGAACTCCTGCCGTTTTGGAGGCGGTTCGGCTTTGGGTGGCGAATCAAACCAGCGGAGAATCTTACGAGCGAGTGAAGGCCCGACTCCAATGAGTTCAATCCAGCTTTTACCACCTCCTCAGCCTCTACCGGCCACATGATTCAGAGGGTGGCGTTAACGTGTCCAGGTGGCTCATCTGCTTTGGCCTTCGTGATCCATGGCTCCTGAATGAGCACGACGGGAGATGCACCATATGAAGCAGTGACCAGACGCACCCTGTTGGCGAAATCATCCTTGGCTCCCGTATCACTCAGCTTGTCCGGGGTAACGAGAATGGTGCCTTGGTCCGTCGCAGCCATCATGATCGGAGCCAGACACCCACACTACTTTATGGTGATCGAGCGGAGCGAGTGGCTTCGGCGATGAGGGATTGGAGGGGCATGAGCACTGACGCTTCACCATGAAACAACCCGATATTCAATGGGCAGACCAAAAGCTCTCTTGAGGTGATCCAAATAGGCAGCCCCCTGATGATCTAGTTCAATACGGCCCACGATGACGAGTCGAACGGGCATAGCGTATGCACGTGGTGGATGATAAGCATATTCGAGAAGCTGCCCGAGAGCTTGGCGAACTACACTCTTCGGACTCAGGTCCGATTTGATCTCGTAGATAATGAATCCGGTGTTGGTCTCAACCAGCGCGTCAATTCCATCCACCTCGATGCGCACGTGTTCGTGCCCGTACTCATCTTGCAGCTGCTTCAGTAGAATTGCCTGCATCCGGCGATGTTCTGGTGAATACGCCAGCGCTCCGATTGCAGGACGGAAAATAGGAGCTTCAGGGAGGGGCACGTCACGCCCACCACGCCTAAGTAGCAAAGCAGCAAGATCGGCCTGGGCTGGTTCTGTGAGTGGATAAAAGTTGTAATAAGCGGCGAGCTTCTCCCAAAACGCTTGAGGCCAGAATGTGTTGGCTGGCATCATCTGAAGATTATCCAGCCGGTAGCGGATGTTGAGAAAATGCCCTGAGTATTCGGTGTTCCTAATTTGCCTCGGATCTCCGCCAACAGCACGCACCTCATTCTCCATCTGCTGTAGCCACCCCTGTTCGTGGAAGAAGGCTTCTGCCTCTTCGGACTGAATGGTGTCCAAGCATTCCAGTTCATGCACGTCAGCTACCCATCGTCTCTGCTTATCAGGCTGAATTGTGTAGAGGCTCACAGTCCAAGGCCTGCCGATGTATTTGCGATCTTTGATATTGGCTCCTTGCAGGAATGCATAGCGCCAGCCATCGACCTGCCATTCACCTCGAAAGAACCAGTCTTCGAAGCCAAACTTGAACTGAGAATTGAAGGAATCATCGACCTCAAGCTTGCTGGCATCCCCTGTAGGCCGTTGCCAGCCAGAGGAGTTGTAGGAAATACGAGTGAATAGGTTCATAACGTTATTCCTCCTGCGCCGCCACGGTCCAGATGCGTTTGAGGGGCAGCTCGGCTTTGAGGTCGGGGTCGAGTTGGTCGTAGTTCGCGAAGAGGGCGTCGAGGAGTTCCTTCTGGGTCCAGAGGCGGACTTTGAAGAAGCTTTGGGCAAGTTCCTTCTGCACGTTGCCCTTGAAGCCGCCCCAGGCGACGAAGAGGCCCTGCGGGGCGTTGAACTTGCTCATGGCTCCCAGCAGCTTGTCCACCGTCGGGCGGTCGATGGGCTTGAGTTCGGACTTCACTTCCACACAGAGCTGCGGCGTGCCAAAGCCGAGGGCTCCCATGCCGGCGAGGATGTCCGCGCCGCCATCGGCACCTTCGGGACTGAGGTAGGTCGTGTAACCTTGGGCCTTGAGGATGCCTTCCACGAGACGGGTGAGGCCGTGGCCGGCAAACTTGGCTTGAATCATGGTGGCGATCCGGTCGAGGCCCTGTTGTTCCAGATCGACCAGATCGTCAGCCAGTTCTTCATCATCGATCTCAGCGGACTCGGCCTTGGCTTTGACCAGCAGACCCTTCTTGCCGAGATCATCGCCCCAGCCGCTGGCCTTCATGGCTTTCACGCGAGCCTCGGCGTTGTTGCGCTGGATGCGGCAGATGGTGAGGAAAGCTCCAAAGGAATGCAGCAGGTCCTGGCCGAAACGCTGGCGGGGAATCGCCTCGCCGATCCACTTCACACTGCGCCAGTGGTAGAAGGGATTCGGCCCCTTGGGCTCAAAGTGGTAGTCGCTGGTGATCTCACCAATGTAGATGCTCTGCTGCGTCTTGAGCGGCAGCACCACCCAGTCGCCCTTCTGCATCGCGTGGGCAAAGGGCCAGATTTGGGAGGCATGATTGATGCGCTTCTTCAGCTTTCCGCCTGGATCAAGCGGTTCCAGGAGGTCGATCAACGCCTCCCTGCTCTCCAGCTTGTGGAGATCGTGGGCGAGATTGAGCCAGGTCACATAGACCCGGTTCTCTTCGAGAAACTTGGGTTCAAATTCACCGTGGGAGCCTGCGCGGATGAGCCAGAGGGACATAAGTTCAGATGGGCTAGACTTTCTTGGATTCGATGAGGGCTTTGAGCAGGTGACGGTGGCAGTGCTTTTCATCCTCGCCACAATTGCACAACAGGGTGATGGGCTGCTTGCGCGCCAGTCTTTTGAGGAGTCGAAGCGTGAACTTTTGGCCCTTGTTTTTGATTCGTGGGTTGTGCCGGTCCACTGGCGATGTCTCGAACAGCTCTTCTTCATAGCACTTGGCAAAATCATCCCAAGGGATGCGACCGGCTTGGAAGCCTTTGAGTAGCCGTTCGCTCGGTCCCAGATTCGCCATCCAGGCGTCAAATCGCGTTCGACGACATCCACGCGGAATGTAGCGGGTCACTAGAATGCGGAAACCATCATACTCTCGGTCGATGGTAGTCTCATAACAGGCGGTGCGAATGGCTGGCATGGTTGTCGGCGGTGTGGGTTGGGTTAGCGGACGCGGAAGATCCCACGGGATACACGACTAAGAGGAGCCTCCTCAGTCTTGGAGCAACGGCAGGCTCCTTCAGACGTATGGTTGTGACAGTGGTCGGGGGGATGCAGCCACTTAATGTCAGCGCCGATCTCAGGAGCCAGCTCTCCGACGAGCTTAAGGATTTCTGCGGTGCGCAGAGTTTGACCACTTTTGCCAGCAAGGGCACGGACGAGGGCGTCGTGGGTTTCAGTTGTTGTTGGGCTGAATGACATGGCCAGTAAGGGCTAACGTTTCCACGACGCTTTGGCTGAAGTGGGCAGATTTCTCAGCAGCTCCAGCAGTATTCTAGCCGATTCGGCGTTCATTGGACGATGTTGCCATTGGAGCCAGCGCGTATGAGACTGCGGGATATAGTGACGTTAGATGGTAGGATCTTGAAGATTGTTGGGAAGGGCGTCAGCGGCTGCTATCAAGGCTTTCATGGCATTGACCAAAGCCTCCTCAAGCTCCAACTCTTGCGCTTGAAGTGGCCAGCGCTGAAGAACGTAGTGTTCTTTTTCCATTTCAAGGTCAGGGAAACACGATAAAAGGGAGGGACTTTGGCGGAGCACCGGCAGAAGAGCTCGTATTGGATCGTCTAGCTGAAAAAAAACGAGTGACCAACCTGAGAGCTTCCCATTCAGGTCAATACAGATTCGCTTACCTTGAATGGTGAAGTGATTCGCAAGGGTGAAGGTCTCCCAGACTCCACGACTTCGCTTATATTTTGAAATGTCCTCACGAGACACTATCCTGCCGAGAATATTACGGACCGTTGTTGCTAGCCGATTCAAAAGCCGCTGTCTGTCAGCAGCAAGACGATCAACAAGTTCATGGTGTTTCGAGAAGAACTTGGTCAGTTCAATTTCCTCAGATGTCTGTCCTGCGAGACGTGCGGTGGTTGCCATAAAGTCAGTAAGGTAAAGGAGCCATTTGGGATGGGCAGTGGCGAGACGCTGGCCCAATTTGGCCTGCACGTAGCTCCAGAGCTGCGGGTAGGTGTAGCGGATGAAGCCACCTTTCGGTGCAGCTTGATCGGCCTGGATGCGAAGGCACAAGATAACTTTCAACGGCTTCTTGTCTTTCCCTGCGGCGAGAGACTGAATCACCCTGGCATAGTTCTCCAAATCATTGGCTTCCCAGTGATAGATCTTGTTCTCTATACCGAGAGTGAAGGTCTCTGCATCAATCACCAAGTCGATTCGCTTGTCCTGCTCGGCTGGGTGCTCCCGTGTGATTTTTAATCGTGATGAAATCGACGCCTCCGGTATTCCTGCCATGGTTAGAAAGGCTCGCAGGACTAGATCACCCAGACCGTGCTCCGCCGTAGGATCGACGAAGAATGCGAGGATATTGCTACACACGTTCTCATAGTGTGGATAGCCAGCGACTTCCATGAACGTGCTACTGCGTTGCACGCGTGGCAATTCTTGGTAAGCGATGAGAAGACCGAGGTAATCGTTCACGCGGTGGTTTTGGCTTTTCGTGCTTTCGTTCGGGGTTGTGCGGCCGTGGAGCAGTCCTTGTTCAACCGCTCCAGCAACTTTGCCGCCGGTTCGTCATTGGAATCTTGGGGGACGAGGTCGCCTCGGAAGGCTTTGGCCAAGGTGGCGGGGGTCAGTCGCTCCACTTGGGCTCGGGCGGCGCTCAGCCGGGCTTCGATCCGGTCCGCCATCGCCAACAGGGCTTCCACCCGGCGGACAATTTCGGCTTGTTCGGCGAGTGGTGGAACAGGTAGTGCAATAGACTCAAGCAAACTTGTGTTGTATCCGGGACGTGTCGAACCGATGACACTTCCGAATACTTGTTTTGTAACGAACGGATCCGCTCTCAGAGCATACACGCACAAGTCAGGCAACAAAAATTTCTGATTCAGACGCGCTCTTAGAATGTGACCTGTCATTCGCCAATCGTTGGCATGTGACGGAGCCACACACACCTTACCAAGCGTCGCCCCTGATCGAGCGAAGAGCACATCACCGGCCTGAACGTCGAAACGCGAAAGCTGTTTGGCTTTCTCCTCGGATACAAAGTAAATTCCGTCCGATGTAAATCCCATGCCGGTTAAGTTGCCGACAGCGACGACGGGCACGCCGTGTGGAGTGAATTCTTCGGTGTGCAACAATGCTCCGAATGGTCCGGTTTGCACAGTCGCGAACGGATTCAATCCCAAGTGGCCGAGTGGTATCCAAGCCCAACCATCTGGACTATTTGGTAACTCTGCAGTCGAAAGCAAAGCCTCAGGGCAGACGCCATTGCGGCCTTTTTTGCTCCAACACTCAGCTCTTTGCTTCAAGACCTTGTTCAATAGGATTTCACCTGTTTCAGAGGGTGGACTCTCCTCCCTCCAATCCTCGGTGAGCTGGCCGGAGGTGGCGGCGGCGAGGACGGATTGGCGGAAGCGTTTAAGGAGGTCGGGGACGCGGTCGAGGCGGGTGCGGCAGGCGTCCACCCGCCCCAGCACCGCCTCCAGCTTGTCCGCGATCCGCTTCTGCTCGGCGAGGGGTGGCAAAGGAACTTCCAGAGTTTTGAAGCGATCGTGTGTCAGGTTGAGGCCGGAGTCGCTCATGCCAGTTTTCAGTTCGTCTATTCTCTGCCTTGTTCGCGGCTCGCGCAGAAAGGACTCCAAAAGACGACGGTCGATAATCTTCGAATCGGCACGCAGCTGATACATCTTGCCAGAGATTAGCAATTTTGGCCGGGTTGCGCGAACAAGGCAGGTGACGCCACAGCGAGCACGCGGACCAGCGCACGTAATGAGAATGTCTCCCGCTTCCACTTCGAGGTGGGTTTTCGGTTCGAGGAACGTGGGCAGATGCTTGTTCTCATGCTCAATAAAACTGCCCTCTTGAATCGCGGTGGTCTTCAGAACGCCCCAATGGTCCAGTGTTTGAGCGGGATAGCTTTCGCACTGCGGACTCCAGCCTTGGCGGATTTTTTTGCCGTTCGGATAAGCAACGAGGCAATCTTCAATCGGCACTAAGACCCACGAATTTGGAGCGCTCATTTCACTCACGCCTCTACCTCCTCAACGTCTTCACCCAGCTCCGTGAGGATGCCGCGCAGGTCGTTCATGATGGCTTCCATTTCGAACATCGCGCTCGTGGCGAGGACGGCGGGCTCGGGGAGGTCTGCGCTGGATTCGGTGCTGTCGTCTTTGAGCCAGGCGATGTCGAGGCTGTCGTCCCGCTGGTCGATCCAGTCGCGGGTGAATTTACGGAAGCGGCCGGTTTCGCCGGTGTCTTTGCGTTTCTTCAAGGAGGCGGGGCTGCCGAGGGGATCTTTGCCGAAGGCGGTCTCGAACTCAGCGAAGTGCTCGCGGGTGAGCGGGGTGCGTTTGCCATACTGCGGCATGTTGGCGCGGAGGTCATAGACCCAAACTTCTTTGGTGTTGCCCTTGTCGGTCTCCCCACGAGTTAAGAAGAGGACGTTGGTCTTCACGCCCTGGGCATAGAAAATGCCGGTGGGGAGACGGAGGATGGTGTGCAGGTTGCACTTCTCCATAAGGTCCCGGCGGATGTCTTTGCCGACGCCGGACTCGAACAGAACATTGTCCGGTAGGACGACGGCGGCGCGTCCGCCGGGGGCGAGGCCACGGTAGATGTGCTGTACGAAGCAGAACTGCTTGTTGCTGGTGGGAAAGGTGAAGTCATCGCGGGTGGGCAGGCCGCCGCCTTTTTTGGTGCCGAAGGGCGGGTTGGAAAGATTCAGCGTGGCCTTGGGCAGGGCCTGCCCCTCGGGCGAGAGGGTATCGCCATAAAGGATGCCGCCGTCGATGCCGTGGAGCATGAGGTTCATGAGGGCGAGGCGGTGGGTGTCCTGCACGTGCTCCATGCCGTGGAAGGTGTTCTTTTGATACTTCCGCTGCTGGGCCTCGGTGAGGCTGTCGAAGTCATTGTGGGTGCGCAGGTAGTGATTCGCGGCGATAAGGAAGCCGCCGGTGCCTGCGGCGGGGTCCTGGATGACATCGTCCAGCGTGGGCTTCATGACCGAGACCATGCTATCGATGAGCGGGCGCGGAGTGAAGTACTGGCCTGCGCCGGACTTCTTCTCGTTGGCATTCTTTTCCAGCAGGCCTTCATACATGTCGCCCAGGCCTTCCTGCTTGGCGGAGTACCAATCCAGCTTGTCGATCTCGGTGACGAGGGTGGAGAGGGTGGTGGGCTTCTTGATAAAGGACGAGGCGTTGGCGAAGATCTCCTTGGCCAGCTTGGACCCATTTCCGCCGAGGTGGATGAGGGCGAGCTTGTAGAACTGCAGGCGGTCCGGCGCGGCCTTGGCCTCCAGATCCGCCCAGCGGTAGCCCGCAGGAATCTGATCCTCCGTGCCGGTCTCCTGCGCCATCTTGAGGAAGAGGAGGTAGGTGAGTTCGGTGACGTATTGGTGGTAGGTCACGCCGTCGTCCTTGAGGACGTTGCAGAGGTTCCAGAGTTTGCTGACGATGTCGTGGGTCACGGCAGGGAAAGAGGGGGAGAAGAGGAGATTTTGGGACTGGGAGAGAGAGGAGCGGGCATCATGCCGCTGGTTGCCAAACGGTGTCATTGAAAGTTTCGAGAACTTGCTGAAGCTGGCCTTCGAAGAGCTTGTCGAGCCGCTTGAAGCCGCCGCCTTCGGTGAAGATGAAATCTTTTTCCATTGCGGCGCGGTCCACGATGAGATTGGCCTTGGTTTGGGCGGCGAGTTTTTTCAGCCAGTCACGCTGCTGGGTGCTCCAAGCGCGGGAGGCGAGCATGGTTTGCAGGGCCTCGTCCACGCGCTGGCCGTAGGGTTTGAGCGGATCGCCCAACGCAGCCTGACGGATGTATCCGATGATGCGGGCTGCGATGTCCTGATTCGTCATTTCCTTCCACGCGATGGAAAGGTTCGTCTCGGAGAAACCTGCTTTGTCGAGTTCGTATTGTAGTTCGCGAAGCTGGGCGCGGGTCAGCTCACGTGGACGCGTGACGACGGTCATGAGGGCGGGCAGCTTGTTCCCTTGCGTCTGGATGAATGCCTTGAACTCCTGGAGGTAATCCTCGGGCTTTTTACCTGCTCCATACCCACGTTCAGCGACAATGAATTTGTCCTCATGGCCGGAGATGAAGACGGGATTCGACGGCCCATCGGACTTGCGGTCGAGAATCTCGCCGAGATCCTGGTGCCCGAGAAACCAGGCGGCCACCTGATCCAGTGGCAGCTTTTGCAGGTGCTTCACGAACTCGTCGGGGGTCATGCCCGCCTTGGCCTCGAAGTCACTGGCGGCACGCTCGGAGAGGTGGCGCTTTTTGCGTTGGAGCTTTGAAATAAACTGATCCCGCACCAAGCTGCGAGCCTCCTCGGTGCCGACGGTGGTGAGTTCCTGCGCAAGCTGGGTAAAGCTGATCGTCGGATCGACAACGACCGGTTTCATGGCGGTCAAGTTCTCCAACGCCTCGTAGAGCCGAACGGCATCATAGATGCGAAAGGTGTCCTTCCCGATGTCATCACACTGCCGCGTGGCACGCCCAAGCATCTGGTCAAACAGGATGCGGCTGTTCACCCGGCGCAGGAAGACGAGATTGCAAATCTCCGGCACATCAATGCCGGTGGTGAGCAGATCGACCGTGACTGCGACATTCGGATTCCGCTCGTTTTTATAACGACGCAGGAGCTTGAGCGGCTTGTCGGCGGCACCAGTGATTTTGATGACGGCGTCGTCATCCACACTGCCCCAGACTTTGACAAAGGCCTTCTTCAAGAGATCGACCACGAGGTCCGCATGCACGTCCGTGGCGCAGAAAATGAGCGTCTTCTTCCGCGAGGCCGGATCAAGCTCCCCGGCCAGGTAGTCGCAGACGACGCGGTTGAAGGATTCGGTGATGACCTTTTTGTTGAAATTATCGACCTCGATTTTGATCTCGTCGGGTGCCTTGAAGAGTTCGATCTCGCCGTCTTTGTTTTTATACACCTGCACGTCCTCGCCCTTCTTCCAGACGATGCCTTTCTCAGACAGTTCCGTCTTGATGGTGACAGGGGGCTCGTGGTCGATGAGATGGCCGTCGATGACCGCCTCCCGGTAGCTATAAGTATAGACCGGCGGGCCAAAGATCTCCGTGGTGTGCAGCGCCGGCGTGGCTGTGAGGCCGATCTTCACGGCATCGAAGTAGTCGAGCACGCGGCGGTATTTGGAGATGTAGTCGTCGTAGCTGCGGAAGCTCATCTCGGTGTCCGACAGCTCACGATCCAGCAGGTAGCCGCGATGGCACTCATCGACGATGATGCAGTCGTATTGATCCACGGTAGGCGGCAAGAAGCCCTCTGATGGATTGAGCACGCGTGCGACCATGCCCTGAATCGTGGCGATGTGGACGGCGGTGGCGGTATCGGGAGAGGCTTCGTCGATTTCCTTGATGCCGAATGTGTCGGCAAAGGATTGCAGGCTCTCCATGCGCGTGTCTTTGAAGGCATTGGCCGCCTGCTCGCCCAGGGCGGAGCGATCCACGAGGAAGAGAATGCGGCGGAAGCGTTTCGTCTTCAGCAGGCGGTAGATGAGGGCTATGCAGGTCTTCGTTTTGCCAGTGCCGGTGGCCATGGCTAGAAGGATGGCACGTTTGCCTTCGGCAATCCCAGCCTCCGTCTTCAGGATGGCGCGCTGCTGATAATCACGGACGACAAAACCGTAATCGAAGTTCTCTGTGGCGAGCTGGGCATGGGCGCTGGCTTCATCGCGCTTCAGGAGTTCGGTGAGACCTTCCGGTGAATACCAGCCATCGAGGACATGGCCGAGATTGTCCGGGCGGCGCAGATCGCAGAACCAGATTCCACTGTGCGTCTCCAACTGCCGCAGGAAGGGGCGGCCATTGGCAGCGAAGATGAACGGCAAGCGGAACTCGTGCTGTGCGCCCCAGTTCGTGGGGTGCATCTCGGTTTCCTCGCATGGCTGAAATCCACGGGCATAACGCTTCGCCTGCTGGAGGGAGGCGGAGACATTGACGTTCTTGCGCTTGGCTTCGACCGTCGCCATTGGCGTAAGGCCGACAAACAGAATGTAGTCGGCAGGGCCGGTGTCCGTGGGCCATTCGGCGATGGCCAAGTTCTTGCCCTTTTGTGGGCGCCCACTTTTCGAGTACCGCAGGTTTTCCGAATCGACGATCCAACCCGCCTGTCGCAACTGGCTGTCGATGAGTTTCCGCGTGGCAGCTTCATCGAGCACTACATTCTTCGCAGCCTCGTTGGAGGCTTTGACGAAGACATCGACCTTGGCGGGCGGTTGAGCGATGGTCTCCGCCTGCTGGGCAGCGAGGCGGTCTTTGAGCGCGTTCTTTTCCGCCTCCACCTCGGCGGCCATTTGCTCCCAGAATGCTTGCTCGCTCTTCGCGGCCTTCAGTTGGGCCTCGGTGGATTCAAGAAGCTGCGTCTTTTCCTGATGCGCGATTTGGTAATTCGCGAGGGCTTTGGAGAGAGAGTCCAACTCCGTGCGCAGATCGTCGGTTTCGTCCTCCGGCGGCTGAGGCGGGATGAAGGGGCCGGATTTGAACTTCGGGTCCTTGAACGTGCGGTGAAACCAGACGCCGATCTGCCATGCGAGTTTCAGGGTGGTGAGGGCGGCCTTGTGATCGCCTGACAAGGCATGATTCGCCGCATTCCCTGAGCGGCGGACTTCGCCAAAGAGCTGAAAAATCTCACGCGGCAGGATGCCCTGATCCCGCAAGCGCCCAAGCAGCTCATACTGGCCGTCTCCTGGCCTGTCGAGCAGTCCCACATGACTGGCAACGATCTGCGTCATGACTTCTGCGAGCTGGCGCAGCTTCAGCAGGCAGGTGTTCGGGTCCTCCGCGAAATACCGCTCCGCCAGCATGCCCAGCTTTAGAAGCTGCTCATCGTGCTCCTTGAGGTGGGTGAAGTTGCTTTGGAGGACTGTGGCGGGCATGTGAATTTCACCTATCAAAGCCGCGAGTGATGCTGATGGCAAGGAGTGCCGCTCAATTGCTCCCCGTAATCTGACATCAAGCCCCCTCTGTTTGCCATGCCGGAATCCACGCATTCAAATCGAACCCAGCGATCTTGCTCAAACATGCCAGTTCCTTGAGCCAGCAGTCGGCACGCTTCTCAATGGTGTCCGGATTCTTTTGAAAGTGAACGCATTCGGGTGGTCGGGCGTAATGCTGGCGGGATTTTGGAATATTACCAAATGGGGTGCGTTGGATACAACGGTACCAGCTAAAGAAAAGAGCCCCTGTTCGCGGATAAACCGAAAACAGGAACTCTTCCCCTTTCAGGCGCTCAGGCCAACGTGCGTATCCAGCAGCCCGTGAAGGGCTTCTGTGCGTTTGGGCAGCTCAGCCAGGTTGCCCTTGAGGCTCTCTGTGAACGCGTTAAACAGCGACCAGACGTTCCTCCCGTCAAATGCATCATGGGAAGGCTCGCGCCATTCATGCAACACGTCAGGGATCAAACGATTGGAGCACACGCCAACGTCCACAGAGCGAATGAGCAGGTCATGGGCTTGCACTTCACTGATCTCTGCTTCTTTGTAGGCGGCGATGCGCTTGTCCTGATCGTGCCATTTTGCGAGCACGAGGCCAATGGAACGTGACACCAATTGCGGCAGGTCGCGATTGATGAACCGGGTGTGTTTGCGTGCGAATTTGATCTCTCCAGAAAAGGAAAGATTATCGCAAACGAAGACCGAGGCCCCAGCGACAATACCGGCAGGGAACGTTTTATCGTGGCTGTTTCGAAGACCCAGAACCCAGCAATAATCGTCGTTGGATTTCTGGGCATGCACTTCCATCAAACCAAAATAGCGCATACCATCGTGCGTGAGGCTGTGAGCTTGAGTGCCGATGCGAAGGTTGGTGGTCTTGAGGGTGTTTTGAACCTGGCTGATGAGCTGGTGATGAGGGATCGGACACCAGCTATTTGTGGAGCGCGGTGTCCTGACTTTACGCACTTCATCCAGGTCCACGTTTTGTGCGCCACAGTGGAGGATGAGGTTGGGTGTTTTACGGGTGGCGATGACCGGGTGAGGATCGAGGTTAGCAATCATGGTGTTGATTTCCTTTTTGGTTATGAAAAAGCCCATGCCCCTCAATGAAGAAGGACATGGGCTTGGGTTTTGTCGTTGGGAATAGACTAGATCTTCATTCCTTGGATGGAGCGAAGCGTGGAACGAACAGACTGCATTTCACGTGCGCTGGCCTTCTGGTCGCGGTTGATGCCTTTGAGCTTGAGCGACAGATCGCGCAGCAGGTTGAAGCCCTCGTTGAACTTGTCACGAATGATCAAGGTCATGTCGATGGCTTCTTCCACTGGTGTTTTCTGATCGTTAGAGGGTGCCGGTCCTTCAGAGGTGGGGTTCGTAATCATGGGTGTTGGTTTGGGTGGTGGAACATGCAGACGAGGTGCCGGTATGTTCACGGGTTTGGGTTGCTGGGTTTGTGGCTGGCCGGAATCCATGCGCAGAGGCATGACGATCATTTGCTTCGCTTTGGTGTGGAACCTGAGCGGATGCATTGAATCGACCAGGCTGATTGTGTTCATCCCGTAGCCGAAGGCTTTGATGAGGAACCGACGACTGAGGAAGATGCTCATCTCTGGGCCTTTTGCTTGGACGTCAGAGACAGGGACTCGGGTCCATGGCTCGTTGTCGCTGTCTTTGCCGAGGAGCAGGAATTGACCATCTCTCCATTCCAGTCCGATTGTTTGGTATCGGTCTGGGTCGTGACAAGGAATGCGCTGAACCAGTTTGATGAGCGTTTCCAGCTTTGATGGGTCCAGGGTGATGTGTGTCTTGTCGTCGGCTGGATTTGGAACCGTTTGCCGCCAGTTGGGATATTTGCCCTGAATCTGACGGGTGATGAACCTCCAGCGTCTTGATGAGAGCTGGATGTTGTCGCTATCGGCTTTCATCTGCCATTCACCGTCCTGATTGAACTCCTTCCATTGGAGGAATTTGTGTGACGGGATGAGCACCGAGAGCTTGATTGGCAGGGTGAACGAATTCGCACTGTAGAGGTGCTTCCCGTCCGTCCCTACCACATTGAACGCCTTGGGGTTGCTGGCGTCGATGAAGGCACCATTGAGGATGTAGCGGGTTTCATCGGAGCTGGCACATTCAAGAGCCTGATGGAGCGATTCTCGAACGGCTGGAGGCAACGGAACAGCTTCGGTCTTGATGCGTGGAACCTGCGGGAATTGATCCACAGGAAACGGTTTGACCTTGGAAGCACCGAGGTTGTTGGCCAGGGCGAATTTGATGACGGTTCCTTCAGGTGTGGTTTCAATGAGAAGACGTTCCTCTTTGCTGCAGTTCTTGGAGAACTGCAGGAGATGGTCGTATGGGACGAGCACAGCGACGGGAGGGCCTTCGGCGGGGTGTTCGAGACGCAGGGTGACGAAACGGTCGAGATCAGTGCCGGTTATGGCGATCCATCCGTCTGACGTGCGCTCTACTTTGACATGGTGCAGGACGGGCAAGGTGGCTTTGGTATTGAGGACCTTGCCGATACCTGTGAGTGCGGCTTTGAGCTCCGCTATGGGCAGGGCGATGGGGTTCATGTGTGTTTGGGGTTGTGGGTTGAACGCAAAAAGCCCATGAGCCGGTGAGGGACACATGGGCTTGATGGTGGGGGGAGAGCTTGTGAAAACTTTTACACAGGCTCGGGTTCAGCTTTTTTGTATTTGAGCTGAGTGGTGGTGCATTCGTCGGATCGAATGTCCTCACGCAGTCCCAGGTAAACAGGCTGGTAGATGGAGCCTGATTCCTTGAACGCGTAAAGGTAACGACATTCCACGACAGAGCCCGGTGAAGGCATGTCGTGGTTGGGTGGGATGGTGACGTTGCCAGCAGGACGCACCTTTTCTCCGTCAAACAGGATCAATGAGACGCTGCGCTTGTCATTCACCTTGGCGACAATGAATGAAGCAGTTTCCACGAACTTGTATTTGAGTTGTGGGCCTCCGGCGTTGGGTCTGCCAGGGGTGTAAGGTGCATGCTTGTTTTTGAACACCACCCCTTCCCTGCCTTCGGCCCTGAGCTGTGTGAACCAGTTCATCAATCCAGGAGCCAGTTGTGATGGCACTTTATGGATGTTGGGATGGTCGAAGGCGTAGAGCATGTCACGCAGCCGGAAATACCGAACTGAATATGCCATGGGCCGCAGATCTTCAGGACCGAT
>NZ_JBIPNG010000264.1:0-9079 GCF_044373815.1 Prosthecobacter sp.
CATGATTAGACAAATCGAAGCGCAAAAGGACGAGCGGCGTTCTGAGTCCTCCCCTCCGCCTCCTCTGGTTAAGCGGGCGCCCATTCTTTCCGCGACATCCCCTTCACAACATCAGCATTCATCCTCCTTTATGACCACTCGAAAGAACATTCTCGCCAACGACGTCGTAATTAAAGGTTCCATAAAGTTTTCCGACGATCTTATCATAGACGGTAAGATCGAAGGTGAAGTCATTTCTAGCGGCAGCCTCACGATCGGTGAAAACGCGATGATCAAGGGCGAGGTAAAAACTCGCTCGACCATTATTTTCGGCAAAGTCGAAGGCAACATCACCGTCCAGGAGCGCTGCGAAATCAAGAACAACGCCATCCTCGTTGGCGACATATCTGCAGGAACGCTCGCCATCGAAGAAGGTGCCACTTTCATGGGCCAGTCCCGTGTCGGTAAGAATGCTGTATCAAAGCCTGCCCTGAACGTTTGAGCTATGGCTAAAAGTCAGCGTGTAGGAACAGCGACTGCCCTGATGAGCAGCAAAGCCTACACAGCTGTTATTGGTAGTTTTCAGCCCAACGGATTCGGCCATCATGACAAGGCAGGCAACGTGTCCAAGTGGTGCTGGGATTTCTATGTTCCAACTAACGGGACGACAGCACTAGTGCAGAACAATCTCCATGGTCCTGACACGGGTAAAACCTGAGTCGTTAGAGTTGGCAGTTGGATGAATTCGGCCGCTGATGCTCGCTGCGCGATCCGTTTTAGTCTGCCTTGAGATGTGACGGCAGCATATGTCGGCCAACGGGTCGTTCGCAGCCTTTAATACATCCATCTCTAAAAAAGGGGCCTCCTTATTTTGGACGCCAGCATCTAATCATGAGTCGAAAGCCCCCCCGTCCACGCGCCACGTCTAGGGCCAACTCGCCCCCGGCCCACACAAAATCAATTTCCCTGCATTTAATAAGCCACCTTAATCCAAGCCATGCAAATACCTCGACGCCCCCCGCCTTCTCGATCCGTTTACGGCAGCAGTCATGTGCCTTTTCTCATTGTCGTTGCAGCACTCGTCCTTACCACCGCGATTTTCTTCCTGATGACCAAAAAGAGAATACAGGCCCCAATGGACAACATTAATGAAGAGGCAGGCACCTCTGCTGCAGCTGCCAAAACTGCCGCTGAAACCACCAAGGCCGCAGTTCCTGCCCCGCCCCCCATGCTAAAGCCTCCGGAGCCCCCGATCTCTGCACCTCTGACCTTTGCCTTCGCTCGTCCGCTGGATCTGGGCAGACAGCTGGTGCGCAGCCTCACCACGGGAGATTTTGCCACCGCAGGCAAGCTCGCAGCCGCCTCAGATGCAGAGCAGTCAAACAGCGCCGCCAAGCTCTTCGAAAAACTCGCCTCCATGGGCTACAAACCAGCAGCGGAGGATCAGGTGGAGTTGCTCGGCCTTGTCGAGAACCGCACCCGCATCACCCTTCCTTTTGTCATGGCAGGCTCGCAGGAAACCGTGCGCATTCAGTTGGACTTGGAGCGTGATGAAAAAATGGGGTGGAAAGTTGCCAAAGCCACCTTGCCAAAAGCCATGAGCAGCGCCATCGCCGCCATGCCGTCCCCTCTCCCAGCTTCACCTGACCCAAGTATAACTAGCAATCCGGAACTGGCACTTATCGCTGCTGCTGCCGCCATGAAATCGCATTTCAAGGTGGAAGATGGCACTGACGCGCTGGCTTTTGCCAGTGACTTTGTCCGCCACCTTCTGAAGCACGACTTCAACGCCGCACGCGCTTTTGTTGATGACAAAAAAGTCCCGGTCGAGCGTCTCCTCGGCCTCTGCATCGTCTTTGAAGAAGGTCAGTATTCCTTCAATCCGGCCAAACCGCTCATCGTGACAGTCGCCAATCCCGAAGTCTCCTGGGTCATTGCACAGGTGCAGTCGGAGTCGCTCCAGCAGAACACCGAATTTGGCGTGGAACTCAAGCGCGCTGACATCGCCCAGCCATGGAAAATCGTGGGGCTCAATCTCTCCGACATCCTCGGCTCCTTCGCCAAAAGCGCCTCCAAGCTCGGCGTGCCCTACACGCCCATCGTGAAGAATCCCAAGGGCGGCGAATCCCTCGCCCTCTACTTTGAATACGACCGCGCCGAACTTCACCCCCGTGCGCTAAAACAACTCGAAGTTATCGCCTCTCTCATGCAGGCGGACCCTTCCAAAAAACTGCGCATCGCCGGCCACACCGATGAAAAAGGCGAGGATGATTACAACATCCGCCTCTCACGCGGACGCGCCGAATCGGTCAAGAAGCAACTGGCCCTCCTCGGCGTGCCTGCCGGACAGGTGGAAACAACCGGCCTCGGCAAAGCCCAGCCGCTTAGCCCCAATAAAAAATCCGATGGCACTGACGATCCCGAAGGCCGAAGCCACAACCGCCGCGCTGAGATCTACCTCGATTTCTGATTCTTTACCTCATCTTACGTCGTCGTCGCGTCCGCGTATTTTGGCGCACGCATGAAGAAAAAGCCCCCACCCGCTCCGCCACCACCCGAATCATCGTGGCAGGCCATGCTGTTGATCAGTGTCATTGCCGCAGGCTTGGTGTGCTTGCTCGTATGGACCTTATAAGCGAACCGAAAAAGCTCGCTGTTCTCGATGAAACAATTGTGCAGCAGTCATTTGCGGAACGCTTCAATGAATTGATTCTGAATTCTGCCGAAGATAGGCTAGATACGGAGCCTAACCGCAAATCACTAAATTAATTCGCGTTACTATATCAGCACTGGGCTCGATCGTTTTACAAATTTTATAATTTTTAGCGTTTTTTAAACTAGTTTCTGAGGTATAAACTACAGATGGCCAGCAAGACAAAAGCCATGAAGGAAAAATCGGTTTTGTCATAACGCGTGGCTACGCGGCGCATCCACTTGATTTTCAAAGAATTTCTTCATCCGGTGCCTCTTCTTGTAGAGCTCATAAGTCGCAGGTGCCACCCGGTTGCGGCGCGGCGGGACGCAGCTTTTCACGCCCTTGCTCGCGATGAGTTCCCGCAGTACATCGCTGTCATAAGCCTTGTCCATGAGCACATGTCTCGCATCGACGCTCTCCAGCAGAGTGGGAGCATGCATCACGTCGGCCTCGGTGCCTGCTGTCAGGATCAGTGCCTGGGGTTGGCTGCGAATGCCGCCCCCCCCCCCCCCCCGCCCCCCCCCACCCCCCCCCCCCACCCCCCCCCCCCCCCGTCCCCGCGCAACGCCCAGGCCCAACGCCACCACACCCAAGCCAACAGCCTGCCATCGCTTACACCGTGCGAGCACCGGAAAGAGCGCAGCCGACACAATCATCCCAGTCATTGCGCCCGAGAGGATGACGGTAGCCGCTTCGCCGGGCATGGAGAGTAATCCACTAAGGCAACCAGGTGCCAGCGACAACACCGCGCCATAGAGCGATCCCCACAGCAAGACTGTTTTGATACGGGCACAACTGATAGCTGGAGTTTGGTAGCTGGCTTGGGTCATTGGTGGGAAGTGTTTGCCGAGGAGAGCCACTCCGTGGCTAGGCACAACAAACTGCAGCACAGATTGGGTCGCCAAGCATATCGGTAAAACGTCCGTGTTGGCTAGGGTGATTCCTAGATGGTATGAGTTTGTCTGGCAGTCGCAAAACCCGCGATGTTGACGGCCTATAAACGCACCAACCGAATCCCATACATCTCAAAATCATGAATCGATCAACTAGGCTAAAAACCGTTCTTCCAGCGACTATTCACCTTCTCTCCCGAGTGCGCGGCCTTCGCTTATTTCACCTTTGTAATCTCCCTCTCCAGAATCTCGTGCGTCACCAGCCACTCCGCAGGATCCGCATCCGTGCTCCCAGAATGAATTGCGTTGATGCCCGTTTTCAAGATGATGCCTTGCTGGCATACCAAAATAATGCACCGACAAAGTACACTTCCACCAACTTCATCCCGGCACTGCGATAAACGCAGGGATGAAGGGATGCGGAGGCAACATGAGCAGTCCCGCCCTAAAGTGACCAACTGGACCGCGTGAATTCAGATCACAGATGGTGATCCAGGTGGCCAGTAGCGTTGCCTCCGGGTTAGGCAAGCACTGCGGCGGTGCAGCATGACCATCGAGATAGCGATCGCATAGGGCGAGGATGGGAGGAGCTTTGCCCTCCATTTTATCCCAGTGGTTCGCTAGGATCTGGCGACCAATGAGATTTTGGTAGTGCTCGCGTTTGATTCGGGTGGGATTGCTCATGGATGCAGTCCCACGCGCGTGTCGAGGAGGCCATGCAGCGCCTCAGTGCGTTTCGGCAACTGCGCGAGATTGACCTCCTTCAAGTACGCGTTGAACAAACTCCACACGTTGCGTTTTGCAAAGGCATCATTCTTGGCTCGCGCCATTTACTCACCACAGCGGGGAAATCAGCAGGTTGCAGCCCCCCCCCCCAAATATCCGTGGTTCGTATGACCAAGTCTGGGAGGTCAGTAAATGGACTCGTCACCGAGATCCTGGGTTAACCCTCCAATAACTTTGATGTCCTGTAGAATATCTTACATACTATAATTTGACCAAACATAAGTTTCAAAGTGAGCCTACAAAACCTATTCCAAGACTTTAACTCTAATAAATTAATCTAAATTATGAGTCTGAACTTCATTGAAATAGACCGCGATTGTAACACCAAAGCAATCCTTAAGTCACAAGGTTCGATTGGGAGATTGGCGGAAATTACTGCGGCGGCAGATGATTCGAAGGCAACCTATGAGCGCTGGCACACAAAAGCCACGCTTGCGGAACTATCAGGTCAGAGCAATGCGACAGCTGCCTCGTTGCAGGAGTTGCGCGCAGAGTCCAAGCGTCAGGATCAGGCCCTCGCTGCCCTTTTGGTGCAGCGAGGGGAAAGTGAGGTCGCCCTGATAAATCTGCGTGCCGACGAAGAATCCGCCACCGTGGCTCTGAACTTATGTCGAGAAGAGCTGGCCCGCACCGAGGAGAAGCTGGGCATCAACTTGAATGAATGCACAGAAGCCACAGCGCAGCTGGCAGACCTGGGCCGCACTGTGACCGAGCTGGAGGACCGCGAAGCTGCCGCCGCACAGAAGATCCAGCAATACACCAGTGAACTAGTCGCCCAGACGGATCGCCTTTTGCAAACAGAGGGCCAGATCAGCGCCATGGAACTCGCCCTCGCAGCCCTAGGAGAGCAGCACTGTTTATTGGGAGAAGAAATCGTCGTCCTAGTCAACACCCGCCAGTCCTCCGCCGACGCCCTGCAGACCTGCCGCACCGACTTGACAGCCACCGAGCAGATCCTGCAAACCACTCGCGAGGACTGCTTGGCCGCCGAGACATACCTTTCCTCACTGTCCCAGAGCATTCAGGAGCGCAAGGAGGAGGAATTCATGCTGGGAGAGCGTATAAATCTACTCCAGCAGCAGGCTCAACAACTGGATACCCAAACACAGGAGCAGAGACGCGTTCTCGAAATTGTGCAAAAGCAGCGCATCGAGGCTGAGATCAGCCTCCAGTGTGTTAACCAGCAGCATGAGGAGGTGGGAATTCGCTTGGAGTCAGGCCAGGCCGAGATCGCCGCCGCAGCTGCACGACTGCAACAGACTTTGGAGCAGTGCCAGCATGCCGACGAGCGCAAGCAGTCGCTTGACCACGAGATTGAAAACATAGCCACCCGCCAGTGCACCCTAGAGGCCATTCTCGGCGAGGTTGAAGCCCAAATTTCCCGACGCAAGAACGAACGCGAATTTTCCATAGCAGCTGCAGACCAGGCTCGTGAAGAGCATGCAATCCTTTCAACCAGCGTATCATCTGTTCGCAAAGAACTCTCCCTGCAATTGGCCAACGTTACCGAGGCCACCTCCAAACTCTCTGAGCTACATGCCAACTTGCATGACACAGAAGGCAGCCTTAACGCCACCCGCGCCATCCTAGCCGGAGAAGAGCTAAAGCTTGAAGCTACTCGCAGCGCCCTCGCCACCCTTGCACAGGAGCTCTCCCTCGCGCATGAGATTGAGGTAAGCCTTGAAGCCCTCTCCTCCAATCAGGCTAAGGTGGCCTCCATAGAGCTGCACATCGATACCCTCACTCGCCAGGTGGCGGCCACCGCTGAGCGCCGCACGCAGATGGATGCTATTCTCAATGACACCACCCATCAACTGGTCATCGCTACTTCGCAATGCGACGCCATCAGCCAACAGGAAACCGAAACCCGCCAGCGTCTCGCGCAATTGGGCCAGCAGGAAAAAGAACTGCGCAAGGAGATCGACATCCTCACCACCAGCGCACAAAAAGAGCGCGGCATTTACAACGAGCTTCGCTCGATCAACACAGAAACGCGCCAAATCCAAGAGCAAGAGAACGCCGAGATTGCCACCAAACGGCGAATCACTAGTATGCATATCGCCAGATGGCAGGGGCAGTTGGCCTCCCTGCAAGCCTCCCATGAGCGTATGAACCTCTGCTTGACCCGTCAGCAGGAAGTCGAGCCCGAGTCCCTAGAAGCGAGAAACTTAAACCAAGAGATCCACATGGCGCTCGCAGGTCTCCGCTACATCATGGAACGCCTCAGTATCACCAAGGACGAAATCGACGCTCTCCCGGCGCTTTCTCCAACCGGTTGTGCCTGCGCAGAAGGTGTCTCTGCTGTCGAATAAAATCCGAACGTAATCGAAGGTCAGCTTAAAAACCGAATCCAGCTGATGCGCGAAGACATCCATCGCGAGGAAACGCACCTGAAGTTCCTGAGACTGAAAAGAGCCACCATTGCACGACCAACGCGAAGAATAGCCATTATCAAATAGCAAATCCTAGCACTCTACATGCGTGATAATTCATTCCTTTATGAACCTGCCTCTCACCCGATTCTAAAGTTTCACTCACTGGGCACATTATATCCATAGATTGGATTACATTTGCATGTAACAATGTATATATATTACTTATTTCGCCACAATCCACAATGGATTTTTTTATAATTTGGCCGCATAAGCGCAACATTTTTACAAACTATCTGAATCAATCCCGGCGCACCAATGCCCCGCTACTTAATCAAACACTGCCTGCTTAAGCGAGCATGTTGTAATTGACATCACAAGCCTGGAATACAGCGCTGCTGAAATCCGCTATAGTTCCTAGGCGCTGTGCGCCAGCGAGGCCCTTCATGACGAACCGCCCCCGATGTATCGTAACGGAGGCCGCATACTGTCATAAAAATATGCTCTCCGGGTTTTACATACAGGGTTACATATTTCCCAGGGCCAGGATTGCCATACTTCGCAAATTGAGCTGAGGTAAGAGAATTATTCAACAACCCTGAGCGAAAAAGAACATAAGAAATACTTCCCGAGCAATCGTATCCTTCATCAACTAGCTCTCGATGCCCTCCACCAACTTTATATGGAAGGTGAGCCAAGGCATTAGCGTGATAGACAATATGATGTATATAAAGCGGATGGTATCCGGTGGCATGCGCATGCT
Organism: Prosthecobacter sp.; assembly: GCF_044373815.1. Taxonomy (GTDB): domain Bacteria; phylum Verrucomicrobiota; class Verrucomicrobiia; order Verrucomicrobiales; family Verrucomicrobiaceae; genus Prosthecobacter. The sequence goes on from NZ_JBIPNG010000264.1 coordinate 7,489, forward strand.
GTCCATCAAAAAAAAGAGCCGGCAGTGGACGGGAATCTTCAGGTAGTACACGATTCCTTGCTTCAACACTTCCAACTCCAGCAAGGCCTAGCAGGCCAAACAGCCGCCTGCGCGATAAATTGTAAAACTGGCTATCCGGAATCAAGCAACAATTTTATAATTGCATGATTTGTCATTTAAAGTTCCAAGATGGATTAACCCAATGTTTCTAAGCAACAATTGAGTTATGGTTAACCCATAACAAATGATGCGGCGACATCAACTTATAGTAATTAATAAATTAATAATCCAATTCAAATGATTAATTACGCCAACACTATTGCGAATCATAATCTCATGACAGTTCGGGAGACATCTGAGTATTTGCGCATGCCCATTCCAACTGTTTACTACCACGTGAATAAGGGAACCATTCCAACGATTAAAATTGGCGGCAGGTGGCGCATTCAACGAGATAGACTGGATTCAGAGTTCTTGAATATTTCCCCACAGGAGCATTCAAAACAGCGCGAGGGCAAAAAATATACTGATGATGAATTCATCGATTCAATTGTGAACAAGCTCGTCCGAGCAATAGAATCCAAGCTCAGGCACGGTTGCTGATTCCAAAATGACTCTCCATCACTTGACCTATTTGCACAAAATAGGCATTCAGAATAATGGTCAAGCGATGAAATAGACGCCTCCCCATCATGGTGAAGTGTTAGCCACTTCCGACATTAATGGCATCGCCATGAGTTCACCCTAATCCGAGTTCGGAGACTGCGAGAAGATGGCGGCAGCCATACTGAACGCCAACATTTACAACACAAACAACCACCCATGCGTATGTTATTGCTTGAAATGTTAATTCACAACTAGAGCCGTTATTATTGTATTACTGTATACAGTAGGTAGCTTACGCTTCGCGAGCACCATCCTAAGCTTTATTCTGCCTCCTCCAATAACTTTATTATGAATAATACGATCCATCTGAACTACATCCTATCAAATCCGGGTTACCACAATTTACTCTGAATTTATCCTTAATTTATCCTTAATTTATCACAAGGTCGTTTATCATTTAGGCGATGCTTGAAATCCAACGAATCAACCAAGAGTTGATACAACACCCAAAATATTCAAAGAGTGGATGGATCGGAGTGGATCTCGATGGTACTTTGGCCAGGTCTGATCCCGCCAAGAGCCCGAATTATATTGGTGCCCCGGTACCACAGATGATTAAACGAGTGCGCTATTGGATTAAAACGGGGCGGACCGTTAAAATTTTCACCTCTCGTGCTGGCGACCCTGATGATGAGATAAGAATTAATCAATGGTGTGTTCGTCACGGATTGCCTGAACTCGAAATCACCAATCGCAAAGATCACAAAATGCTTGCCTTATGGGATCACCGGGCCGTCGGCCTCGTCAGAAATCTTGGTGTGCCAATTCTGCCGGTGAAGATGTCCTTATGGCAGTCTCTTCGACTGCGCTTGTTGCTGCTAATGGGCAGCAATGTGGTTATGAAAATTGATCAACGCCAGCTGCAGGGCCATTTCCATGCAGCACTGAAAACAAGCCGAGGTGTTATGGAATATGATGGAAATAA
>NZ_JBIPNG010000265.1:0-9077 GCF_044373815.1 Prosthecobacter sp.
CTTCGTTTCCTTGCCGTTGCTGATGATGATGTGTTCGAAGCCGCCTTTGACGGGGCGGAGGGTGTCTTCGACTTGCTGGCCGTTTTCGAGATAGCGGAAGGTGGGGATGCCGTCTTTGCCGAGGGTGTAGCCGCCGAAGATGCGTTCGCCAGTGGCTGCGGGCATGGGTTTCAATGAGGTGCCGAGGGGTTTGATGGGGGGCATGGAGCGGTCCTGATAGTTGCTCATGGCATCGAGGAAGCGGCCTTTCCAGAGGATGGCCCAGCGGCTGGTCTTGGCATCGAAGGCGGCATTCAGGCCACCGGGAAAACCGACGCCGATGGCGTGGGTGCCGACGCCTTCGATGTAGCTGCGGAAGATGATGACGCGCTTTCCGGCATCGGGCTTCAGTTCGAAATCGGCGGATGACATGAGGCCTTCGGGGAGCGGCTGGCCTTCGATCTCGCGCAGGTAGGTCCAGATGCTTTCGATTTCCTGATCGGCTTTTTTGCGGCCCATGAACATGGGTGGCATGACGGTGCCGGTCTGAGTCGCCTGAGGATTGAGGAGGAGTTCTTTGAAGTATTCGGGCTGCAGGCGCTCCACGGTTTGAGTGAGGCGGATGACGGGCGGGCCGAGGGATTTGCGATCCTTCATGCCATGGCATGAGACGCAGGCGAGGCCCTTGGCTCCGAGGAGCTGGCGTCCGGCTTCGGCGCGGTGGTGTTTGGCGAGGCCGCTGACATCGATCTGGAAAGGTTTTTCCAAGGCGTCGGCTTCGTTCAGCCAGGTGATGAGCATTTCCGTCTGATCGCGGCCAAAGCTGGGCATGTGGGTGTCCATGTAAGGGCGGACGCTGCCGTCTTTGCCCCAGAGGATTTTTTCAAACCAGCCGCGAGTGAGTTTGCGGCCGGCTTTGTCGAGGGTTGGAGGGAGATGCGCGAGCTGGCCGAGGGATTCGGCACCGGGATCATTCACACCGAAGTATTGGGCGCGCGGGTCTTCGGGGCTGCCCTTGCCATCGCGGTCGTGGCAGGCGTAGCAGTTGAGGCGTGTGAGCTGCCAGTCCACTTTTTCCTGCGCGGTGAGTTTGGGGGCGTCTTCTTTTTGGACGAGAGCCAGAGCGAGTTTGATGGCGCGTTTTTCGAGAGCGTTGAGGTCGAAGCGCGGGGTGCCGGAGGGTTGCTTTTCGGCGAGGCAGCCTTGGTCTTGAGAGAGGGCTTTGAGCGGCTTTGTGGCGATGGCTTTGGCCGCAACATCAGAATCAAGCTTGTGGCAGGCAATGCAATTCATCTGCGCGAAGAGCTTGCGGCCCTTTTCGACGCCCTGCTTGGGGATCTTCAAAGCGGCGCGTGCGGTGGCTTTTTCGGCGACTCGGCCGACGTGGAGGTAAGCGGCGATGTCGGAGGCTTGCTGGGCGGAGAGGCGCATGTCGGGCATGCGGCCTGAGGGGCGGACGGACAGAGGATTGTGGAGGAAGTGGGAGAGGGCGGTGAAGTCGTAGGCATCGGCGAGGGCGATGGGCACGGAGGCATTGCCGGGCTTTTCGACTTCGGCATCTGCGGCGACCTTGGGCGGGCGCACGTCTTTGGCGGGCTCATGGCAGGCGACGCAGCCGACTTTGTGATAGAGGTCCTTGCCGCGCTCGACATCGCCAGCGGGGACTTTGGGCTGGGGCTGTTTCAGGCTGCTGAGGTATTCGACGAGGGCCTCGACTTTTTCGTCATCGCCTTCTGCTCCTGCGAACAAGCCGGGCATCTGTGTGCCCTTCTTGCGGTTTTGCGGACTGCGGATCATGAGCCAGAGGGTATCAGGATCTAGGCGGGAGCCCACGGCGCTGAGGTCAGGGCCGGGCTTTGGCTTGAGACGTTCCTCCCATGACTTCGGCACGACATGGCAGGTGGTGCAGTTTAGCTCTGCGAGAAGCAGCAGGCCGCCGTTGACCAATGATTCGTCGGGATCTTCGGGGATGTGGAACTGATCGAAGGTGTAAACGAAGGCATGATTGATGGGCTCTGCCTGGAGAGGATGCGCCCGGAGGTGGCCGCAAAAAAACGCAGAGGCCGCAAAAAGGGTCCAGAGTTTTGATGAATTCATTTTTGCGTTTTCTTTGCGTCGCTTTGCGGCCATTCAGATCCGATTTAGATACCCATCTTGGCGCGCTCGGCGTCGAGGGCTTTGATCCAGGGGGCGATGAAGTGGCCGGAGTCGTGGTAGGTGCGGCCGGAGTACATGTGCTGGTCGATGACGCAGGGTTCGTTCACGTAGATGCCGCCGCAGATTTCTAGGTCGAATTTGCACTTGGCGACGGTGGCCATGCGGAGGCCTTTGACGATGTCGGCACGGGCGGGAATTTCGACGCCGTGGCACACGCTGGCGCAGGGCTTCTTCTGCTCCCAGAACCACTTGGTGATGCGGAGGAGATCGACATCTTCGCGGATGTACTCAGGAGCGCGACCACCGCTGAAGAAGATGCCGACGTATTCCTCGGGATTGATGTCCTTGAAGGCGATGTCGGCATCGATGCTGTAGCCTTCCCACTCCTTGGTGATGGTCCAGCCGGGCTTCACTTCATGAAGCACCATCTGGTATTTCCGTTTTTCCGGCGCGGCGACGACGGGCTTGTAGCCGCCCTCGATGAGACGGTAGAAGGGGTAGAGGGTGTCAACGGTTTCGGTGGCGTCGCCGACGATGATGAGGACTTTGGCTTCGGACATGGTGTGGTGGGTGGTTGAGTTTAGTTGCTTGGGTTAATCTGTCTCTCTGAAATAGAAAATGCCTTTTTCTTGATCGATCCAAATTTCGGGCACGGAGCTGCCGGGCTTCCCTACATGCAGTCCTCGCTTGAGCGCACCTGGGTCAAACCAAGGCGTTGGCTTGAGCACTGAATTTTCCGTGTAATCAACATGATCAACTTTCTCGGCTGTTGGCTCTTCCTGCTTCGGCATGGCTTTGTCACGCCACATATCATGCCACTTCAAGACCTCGGCGACATGTTGCTCACAAACCGAAACTGGGGCCTCAAATCGCACCAGTAACTCGTAGGCAAATCCATATGAATAACGCGCAATTTGAATGTTTCGGGCAGTGCTTGGGGTTGGAAATTTGATTCCCTTTTTGAGAAATTCATCACGTGTCATTGGTGCATCAAAACGCAGTACTGTCGGCCTGTTACATTTGGCAGCAGTCATCGCGAAAAGCACGATCACTGCCGTCAATGTCCAAAGTCCCCAATGCTTGAAGTTGAAAGTCATCTTTTGATGAGATCACATCTGCGTGACGATTGAATCCAAATAATCTCTGCCCCGAACGATTTCTGCTGTCGTCTCAGCAGCGGTGGGCATGATGGGGATGCCGCGGGGGGTGGGGTGCATGAAGATTTCGGTGGGGCCGGTGAACTGGATGGCTTTGAGAGCTTGCAGCAGGGGTTTCCAGTCGAGTTTGCCGCGACCGGGCATCTGCTGGAGTTCGTCTTCCTTGGGCATGGCCTTGGAGCAGCTCATGCCGAATTCCCAGGCGTAGAAGAGCGTCATTTTTTGGTCGATGTGCTGGATGAGATCAGCCTGCAATGCGGCGTCCTGTGGAAGATGGTAAGGGGCGAAGGCGATGCCGATGCCGGGGATGTTGCGGATGCCATCGGCGAGCCAGCGGAGGGAGTCGGGGGTGTCGATGAGGTTGTTGATGTGGTTTTCGATGCCGAGGGTTAGGCCGTTTTCGGCGGCGAGCGCAGCGTGGGGTTTCATCTTTTCCACGAAGGCTTTGACGTTCAGCTTGAGCTGCTCGGGCGGGACCTTGTAGTCCCCTGCCCCGCCGGTGACGATGAAGGTGCCGCCGAGTTTTTTCACGATGCCGATTTCCTCGGTGAGGCGGAAAGGGCCGAGATCATAGCGGGTGGTGCCGCCGAAGGTGAGGCCGTGGTCCTTGAGCATGGCTGCGAATTTGTCGTGGCCGATGGTGTCGATTTCCTCGCGCTGGGTGCCATGTTTTTTGGGCCATAGTTCGATGCTGGTGGCGCCGGTCTTTTTGAGTTCGGGGAGGATTTCAGCCAGGGGAAGGCTGCCATACATGGAGGAGGCGAGCATGTAATTCAGCTTCCACGGCAGTGGATCTGCGGCGAACGCGGGGGCGGCGGCGAGAGCGGAGAGTGATTGCAGGAAGCGACGGCGGCTGGTCATGGGGGAGTAAACGACGGGGTGGGCGCGTCTTCATTCAGACTTTGATTTGGGTTCTTCAGGTTTTGCGGCGGCAACAAGACGACGCCCCACGGCAAAAAAGAAGTTCGTTCAAAGAAGCGATCGATCCAGACATTGGTGCCGAGGCAACACCAGAGGCGTATGGTGTAACATGTTTCAGACACTGCTTATACGGATCGTAATCGGAGTTTCGGCCCCTCACCCAACCTCTCCCCGAAGGTTGTCTTGAAAAAGCGAAGCTTGGGACGGGGAGAGGAGATCCGCGTTGGACCACTTCGGAAGTAAGTTCGCGACACAACGCATTGCATATCTACCCCTCCAGAGGAGGAGGGCATTGCTGAATGATTGCCTAAAGGGAGGGAGTCCTAGATTTTGCGAAGTGAAAGACTGGCGTGATCGGATCTTTGGATCTTTGCACCTCAGCCTCCAGCCTTACTTGTCCTGAACGCGTTCGAGCTGGGCGCCGAGGGCGGCGAGTTTGTCGTCGAGGTGTTCGTAGCCGCGGTCGATGTGGTAGAGGCGGTTGATCTCGGTTTTGCCTTCAGCGACGAGGCCGGCGAGGACGAGGGCGGCTGAGGCGCGGAGATCGGAGGCCATGACGGGGGCGCCCTTCATGACGCTGCCGCCGCGAATGCGGGCGGTGGCGCCCTGGAGGTCGATGTTGGCTCCCATGCGTTTCATTTCGGCGCAGTGCATGAAGCGCTGCGGGAAGATGGTCTCGGTGATGGTGCTGGTGTCATTGATGACACAGGCGAGGGCGCACATCTGGGCCTGCATGTCGGTGGGGAAACCGGGGTAGCAGAGGGTGGTGAGATCGAAGCCTTTGGCGTTTGGATTGGGACGGACGGTGATGCTGTCCTTGGTGATGTCGATGGGGAAGCCGCATTTGATCATGGCATCGGTGACGGCTTTCATGTGCTCGGGCATGACGCGCTTGAGGGTGACGCCATCGCCAAGCATGGCACCGGCGACGAGGAATGTGCCGGCCTCGATGCGGTCTGGAATGACGGTGTGCTCTGCGCCGTGCAGTTCCTTCACGCCTTCAATGGTGATGCGGTTGGTGCCTGCGCCTTCAATTTTTGCGCCCATCTTGATGAGGAAGTTTGCGAGGTCTTCCACCTCGGGCTCAGCGGCAGCGCCCTCGATGATGGTGGCGCCTTTGGCGAGGACGGCGGCCATCATGACATTGTCTGTGCCGAGGACGGTGGAGCCGTGCTTGCCCATAAGATTCATGGGTCCGCCTTTGAAGCCTTTCTTGGCATTCACGAAGATATCTCCGCCTTCCACGGTGATCTGCGCGCCGAGGGCTTCGAGACCTTTGAGATGGAGATCAACGGGGCGGTCCCCAATGACGCAGCCGCCAGGGAGTGAGACGGTGCATTTTTTCAAACGGCCTGTGAGGGGGCCGAGCACGCAGATGGAGGCGCGCATTTTGCGGACGAGATCATAGGGGGCGACGGATTTGATCTTCTCAGCTTTTACGACGACGACGCCGCTGGCGCGCTCGACCTCGGCACCGAGTTCGCCGAGGATACGGACCATGTAATTGGTGTCGCTGAGATCGGGCACACGACGGATGGTGCAGGTGTCTTTGGTGAGGAGCGTGGCCGCGAGAATGGGCAGCGATGAGTTCTTTGAGCCGCTGATGTTGATGCGGCCCTTCAGAGGTGCGCCGCCGTGAACGATGAGTTTTTCCATGGGTGAGTGCTTTGTGCTGCGGAAAGAGGCAGTGGCAAGCCATTCTTCGAAATCCTCGCACAAGAAAGACTGCTTGAAAAAAGTTCTTGCCGAGTCGGATTACATGCGTGATCCGTGGATCACGTTTGTAATCCGACCATGTCACGCCGCGCTCCCAATCCCCCCGCCCCGAAGATTTCTGACGCCGAATGGACAGTGATGAATGTCTTCTGGCAACGCGGGACGAGCACGCTGGCGGAGGTGGTGAAGGAGCTGGAAGGGCGGCTGCACTGGAAGCCGCGAACGGTGCAGAGCCTGATCCGCCGACTGGCTGACAAGGGGGCGCTGGCGGTGGAGGCGGTGGGGCGTGAATTCCGCTACACGCCTGCGGTGGCCCAGGACCAGTGCCAGCATGAGGAGAGCCGGAGTTTTCTGGATCGCGTGTTCAACGGTCGGCTGACGCCCTTCGTGGCGGGGCTGATGGATCGTGAAGATGTGACGCAAGATGACCTGGCCGCGCTGCGTGAAGTGCTGAATCAGGCCGAGAAGAAACTTAAAAAGTGATCCAACCATGAATGCCGACGCTCTCCTCCACTGGCTGCTGCGCACTTCGCTCGAAGCGAGCCTCTTGATTTTGGCCGTGCTGGGGCTGCGGCTGATGCTGGGGACGCGGCTGAGTCCGGCATGGCGCATTGGGCTTTGGCTGCTGGTGGGGACGAAGCTGATGCTGCCGGCTTTTATTCCTGCGGGGTTTGGGCTGGGGGCGTGGTTTCAGCAGGATGAGGGTGCGCGTATGAGTGCGGTGTCGGCAGCGCCAGTTGTTGATGCGGCGGATGTGGTGAGGACGGCTGATGTGGAGAACGTGCCGATGATTGCGGCATCCATTGCTGGTGTGTCCGAGTCTGCGGGAATGATTTCTGGATACACGCTGGCACTGGGTGTGTGGGTGATGGGGGCACTGTGGGTCTTTGCGGCAGCGTTGTATCGGCAACGGCGATTTGAACTGGAGCTGCGCCAGCGTCCGCATGCGACGGCTGCGCTGCTGCGTGCGCTTGTGGCGAGTCTTTGCCAGAAGGCGGGGGTTCGAAAGCAGGTGCGCATTGTCCTGATGCCAGCGGGCACCACACCTGCAGTGGTGGGGATGGCACAGCCGAGCATTCTGCTGCCGGAGGACTGGGAGACGCGCTTTGATGAGCACAGTCTGCGCCATGTGCTGCTGCATGAACTGCTGCATGTGAAGCAGCATGATTTGATCTTGAACTGGGCCGCAACGGCGGTGCAGGCGCTGCATTGGTTTAATCCGCTGGTGTGGTTTGTGGTGTCGCGCTTTCAGGCGGACCGCGAGCTGCGCTGCGATGCAGGAGCGCTGGCGCTGCTTTCCCCCACGGAGCGGCTGGACTACGGGCACACGCTGCTGCGCATTCAAGAAAGCTTTTTCGCACCACCGGCCATGACAGGGTTGGCCCCATGTGTGCGCAACCACCCTACCCTGCGTCAACGCATCCATATGATTGCCCATCCAACCACCCGTCAGCCTGTGATTCAAATGCTGCTCGTTCTCACGCTCAGCGTTCTTGTTTGCTACTCATTCACGACCGCGCGTGCGGTGGAAAAGGAAGTGCCGGCGAAGGAGCGGAGCCGGGAGGGGGCTAGGACTCCTGCTGCCGAGCAGACGAAGACCGGAGCAAGTGAAGAAGGAGCCCCTGCCCGCGCCCGTGAAGGCGATGGTGGCACCAAGAAGACGGGGATGCGCGAGGGGGATGGTGGCGCACGCAAGTCTGGCACGGGCGATGGTGAAGGCTCGCGAAAAACCGGCATGCGAGAAGGCGATGGTGGAAGCAGGAAACCCGGTGCGCGTGATGGCGAGGGCTCTGGCAAGACTGGCATGCGTGATGGCGAAAAGCCACGCACAGGAGGTGAACGCGAGGGCGATGGCAGCCGGAAGACTGGAGCGCGTGACGGCGAGGGTTCTACCAAGACTGGCATGCGTGATGGCGAGAAGCCACGCACAGGAGGTGAACGCGAGGGCGATGGCAGCCGGAAGACGGGGGCGCGTGATGGAGACAAGGCCACTTCTTCAGGCGAGACGATCACACTCAAGGTGATCAAGAACGGCGAGGCCGTGATGGTAGGAGAGACAGAAGTGTCCATGCGAGGACTGCGCGGGCACCTGAGCACTTTCCTGCCGGAGCATCCAGGGGCCAAGGTGGTGGTGACGGGGGATGAGAATGTGCCGCTGGGTGCGCTGCATAACACGGTGGACGCCGTGAGAGATAATGGGAACAAGAATGTGGGGATCAAGGCGGAGTAACAAGCTATCCGAGAGGTCATGCGTGTTAAAAATGCAGGCGTTTGCGGTGACGGAGGAACCCATTTCATCGAGCTAGAATTCGATGATGGGAGACCGACCCAGCTGATTGGATTAGATGCGCGCATCCCAACACCACCGCATCAACGCCGCATTTTTCTAGATGCTGAACACCCAACCAACCCTAATGCACGGATACTACCCATTGGAAGCCCTGACGAGGCATCTGTCATTGAGTTGCTGACGCAATGGGCTGATCAAAACCTCTCTTTCCTCAGGAGAGAGGCACTAATGACGCCAGGTATATCACATCAACTCGAAGCTGATTTTGGTGATCAAATGGGTCTGTCAATTCTCTTGGGAGCACTGGACCGAAGCCCACCGGCGGAGAAGAAACGAGTGCTGCCATAAACACATTTCGAGCGTCTGCTGAATTCACACAAGCTGGCTATGCGCACTGCACTATTTGTCATGCTGACTTCGGCATTCGTCTTGTCGCTGTCCACTGAGGCTGCGACGCCTCAGGATGTCACGGCGGCGATCACGAAGGCTGTTTCTTTTTATCATGGCAAGGCAGCGGCTCACGGGGGGTATGTGTATCGTTACAGCGCTGACTTCACGCTAAGAGAAGCGGAAGGTATTCCGGAGGCGGACACGATCTGGATTCAGCCGCCGGGGACTCCGGCGGTGGGGATGGCGATGCTGGATGCGTATGAGGCGACGAAGGATGAGCAGTGCCTGGCTGCAGCGGTGGCGGCGGCGCATGCGGTATCGCGTACGCAACTAGCATCAGGGGGCTGGGATTATTCGGGGCATTTTGATGCGAAGAACCGGGCGGCGCAGCTTTATCGGCGTGATGTGGAAGGCGGATTGATTGAACGGAAAAAGGTGCCTGAGGGTGAAGGTGGGTGGGAGGTGTG
>NZ_JBIPNG010000694.1:0-2552 GCF_044373815.1 Prosthecobacter sp.
CGTAGTCGCGGTACTTCCATGACCAGGGGCGCTCGATGTCGCGTTCGCCAAAGCCTTCGCTGTCGGCGTAGCCGGCGGTGTCCAGCCAGTGGCGGCCCCAGCGTTCGCCGTAGTGCGGAGAGGCGAGGAGGCGGTCCACGAGGCGCTCGACGCTGAGCTGCGGATTCTTGATGTAGGCGGCGACGAATTCGTCCACCTCGGCTGGCGTGGGTGGCAGGCCGATGAGATCAAAGCTGGCGCGGCGGATGAAGGTGACGGGGTCGGCTTCGGGCGAGAAGGAGAGGCCTTTTTCGGTGAGCTTCGCGGCGATGAAGGCGTCGATATTCGTGGCACCTTTTTTCTCCACCGGGGGCTTCACGGCATGAATGGGCTGCAGCGACCACCAGGCGCGCTCTTCATCGGTGAAGGCGTGTTCAGGCCCGAGCTTTTCCGGCTCCGGGCGTGCGGTCTTGGCACCCTGTGCCACCCAGGCTTCGAGGGTGGCGATGTCCTGATCCTTGAGCTTGGTTTTGCCCTTGGGCATCTCGCCTTTTTTGACGAGGTCGAGCAGATGGCTCTCGGCCACTTTGCCGGGGACGATCACGGGGCCGTCCTTGCCGCCTTTGAGGATGAAGCGCGCGAGGCGCACATCCAGGCCGCCCTTCATTTCGCCCTCTTCGCCATGGCATTGAAAGCAGTGCGTTTTGAGGATGGGGCGCACGTCTTTTTCAAACATCACGGGTGCCGCCGCTGCCCAGGCGGGCGCGGCTGCCAGCAGCACGAGGGCGAGGTGTGTATGGGGGCGGCGAATCATGTGGTGAAATTACGGGGTGGCGTGCTTCGCTCTTGCATCTCGGTCTCAAACCGGATGTCATGGGGCGAGCGAGCGTTTTTTATGCCAGCCCCGTCCATCCTTGCGCGACCCAAGCCGACTTACTGGCTGAGCTACCTTCTGGTCATGCCACTGGCGGGTTTTATGGTTGCGGCGTTCATTGTCGTGGGCGGCAGCGCGATGCTGGACCACAAGACCACCCGCGAGGAGATTCTCACCGCGTGGGCCGTTGCCACCACGCTGATCACGTTGTTTGCGCTGAACGTTGACCGGCGGAAGCCGCACTTTGAGCTGACGGATTCCGCGCTGCGGATTGGGCGCGGCAGCTATGCCACGGTGATTCCGCTGGAGGAGATTGAATCCGCCGTGTTTGGTCTGCCGGAGTACACGCCGTGGTGGTTTTGCGTGCTGCGGTTTGCGCCGCAGAGCCGTGGCGCGCACCAGTTCATTTCCATGACACGGGCGAATACGTTGTTCATCCGCTTTGGTGAGCGCCGCTACGTGCCGCTCTGCTTGTACTACACTTGGATGCAAAATGGCCGTGAACTGATGGAGTCGCTGCGGGAGCAGCTGCGTGACAAACTGGTGGGCGCTGAGAGCTACACGGCGGCGGAGGTGAAGGCGCTGGGGCTGGCGAAGTTTAACCGGGTGGGTGTGGTGCGGGGGTGATGTTGATTCAGCTATTTCGATTTCCGACGCCCCTTCAGTATGAACCGAATACGGGTGGGATGCCTTCGCAGTGGCAGCAGAGGGGTGAATGAGGGCATGGGGAGAATTCGGCCTCAAAGACTAGTTTTTTCCAGCTGCAGCCTCCACAAATAACTTTCGCTTCACGCTCTGAGAGTTGACGCGGCGGTTTTCAACGGGCCCTTGCCAAGAGTAGACAAGATTCGCAAACGTAAGTCCTCTTTGAACTGCTGCAAATCGTCCGGCGACCACACCAGATGATTGAATTGCCGCGTGTCAAAATGGAGATTGGATATATCGTCATTACGGACACACCAAATAACGGGTTTACCCAATCCTCCAGCAAAGCCGGCTTCGTAGTACACACCTCCGCGCTGCCCCGTAAAATCAGCCACAACAAACTTGGCACCACGAATTGAGGCAATGATCTCGTCATCAATTTTGTTGTTATGGTGCTTTTTGTCAATCCTAAGCGGGGAATAACCCGCTTCGTCAATAGCAGGGTAAATGGCCTGTTCCCATACAGAATTCACCTCTTCATTAAACCACATCGCCACGAAGGCTGTGCTGCTGTCCGACATACCCTGAGCTTGCAAATGTTCCCATCCCTTCGAGGAAATTCGAAAGGCTAGATCGTGAGAGTCGCCGGCTCCTTCCTGGCTCAGAAAGCCAACCCCTTTAACCAAATACTCAATCAAAAGAAAACGTAATTCAGATTCATTCTCAGCCCAAGCCATGCTCAACGCAGGAAAAAGCTCCATAGCGGCGCGATCTGCGGTGTTGTCCACAGGATATCTCGATGAGGTGCGGACTCCTACAAAGTGTTTCATCTGTTCGTCCAAGCCTCCGAATCGAAGCCTCAAAAACGTGCCCGGTGTTGGATTACAGCGAGCGATATTAGACAATAACTTGTGTGCCTTTGCAGCCACCGTAGGCGTGGAAATTTTATCTAGGAAATCAATGTCTTGATCATCTCTAATAACAAAAGGACTGTTTTCGCGAAGATACCCAGAAGCATTGGCAACCTGAGAAGGAGTAAGCTCCTGTAGCTTGG
>NZ_JBIPNG010000695.1:0-2551 GCF_044373815.1 Prosthecobacter sp.
TGCCTGAAATGGGCCAAGGCCGCGGAGGCATCCCGATCCTCGACGAAGAAAGACTGAGAGAAGGTCTCTCCAACCTAGAGGAAGCAGGTGGAGCAGAGCACAAGGTGTTCTTTGACCATGCTTCAAGCCGCGCCGTCAAACTGACCAACCCAGGTGAACTGGGTGCCGAAGAGCGTGGTCTATCCGGTTACCTACAGCGCCTGGCCTGGCACAACGAGCTACTCGGAGATCACATCACCGTCGAAGGCTGGGTGAAAATGCCCGGGGAAACAACCGAACGACTGGTCACAACTCAGCCCCTGCGCGTTCCAGATCCACAGAGGCCGGAGCCCACGCAAAAGGAGATCGATGTCTACATGCGTGCCCACGGCTTCCTGCGTGCTTATGACGGCGCGTACATTCATGAATCGCGCGACATCGCCGCCAGCGATGCGGTGCCGAAGAACTTCGTGCGTGAGAAGAGTGGAGAGATTCATCCGGTCGATGTGCTGCTGGTTCAGCCCAGTGAGAGCATGCATTCACGCCTGACAGCGATGGCCTACAATGAACCGCAGGTGCCGAAAAGCGCGCTGCCCGCCAAACCCGGCGCTACGACCGATGATTCACATACTCAAAAATAAACAAGCTGGCTGCCGCCACGCACGGCGATGCAATCACCTGCTTTCTTCATTGTCGCGTCCCCCAAAGGCATTAATGTAATCACAGATGAAAGCGTACGATGTTGAGGACTGGCCGAAGATCAAAATCGGGACTCTGCAAGACTCCTTGGAAGCATTGGAGGAGACAACTCCTGAGGAACTGCTGGCGGGACTGAACGCAGGAACAGTGAAGCTGTGCAAGCCCGAGGATCACCTGGCACTGCAATGGGGCAAAGCTCTGCAAGACTCCCGGACTTCAACTAAAGACTCACAAACCGGCAGCCCTCATGGCTCTGCCATGGTCCGGAACTTTGGAGGTATCTCTGTCATCAGTGAACAAAAACTGATCCAAGGCATTGCCTCGTTGCGTCAAAAAAAAGGCGCAGAGCATGCGGTGTATATCGATCCATCATCCAAACATGTCACTAAAGTTACCAATCCAGGCGAACTAGGTGCCGAGGAGCGCGGTCTTTCCGGTTACCTACAGCGTCTGGCCTGGCACAATGAACTGCTGGGAGATAACGTCACTGTCGAAGGCTGGGTGTTGATGCCCGGGGAAACAGCCGAAAGACTGGCCACAACTCAGCCACTGCGCGTGCCAGATCCGCAACGGCCAGAGCCCACACAAAAGGAGATCGACGTCTTCATGCGCGCGCATAATTTCCTCCGGGCGTATGACGGCGCGTACATTCATGAATCGCGCGACATCGCCGCCAGCGATGCGGTGCCGAAGAACTTCGTGCGTGAGAAGAGCGGCGCCATCCATGCGGTGGATGTGGTGCTGCTGCAGCCCAGTGAGAGCATGCATTCGCGACTGACCGCCATGGCCTACAATGCACCGCAGGTGCCCCAGAGCGCACTGCCTGCCAAGTCCGGAGTCCCAGCCGATAAATCCCCCAAAGAAAAATAGGAAGAACCGCAGCGATCTTTCCCTGCCAAGACGAGTCAGGATCAGTCACCGCCTTCAATACCAGTAAATACCACATCAGTCGCTCCCGACGGCTCAGGTTCCGGCCAACAACAGTCAACCACCGTCAACAGCGGTCAACTTCCTCTTCCGCCCGGGCCCTCCACCCCGCCGCTGAGCGTGGAGCAGTCGCAGAAGCTCATCCACAATGTGATGAACCGCCCGCCCGAGCAGCGCGGACAGCGCCCTCGCCCATGAGCAGCGCGCCCGCCAGGCAGAGATCGGCCTGCATAAAACCGCCGCCGCAGAGAGCCCCGCAGACACCCAGTGGCAGAAAGACGCACACTCCGCCCACGGAAACACCCGCGCCACCCATCTCAGCCTCATCGCCGAGGCCGAGAAAAAAGACCCCGCCAGCGCCGCCACCATGCGCCAGGCCCTCGTCCCCCAGCCCACCCAGCGCCTCTTTGCCGCCGCAGAGAAATCCTTCGGCGGCGCACAGCCCCCCGCAGGAAAAAGCATCTCCCTGCACGACATGCTCCTGCAGGCCGCTGCCGCACGCGCCACTGCGCAGAATTCCCTCGGCATCGCCGATCCCGAAAACGTCCGCGTCACCCGCAGCGCAGACGGCTCCTACAGCCTCTCACGCCCCTCAGCAGACGGCAGCGGCACCCACCAGCCCTTTGCCACCCTCGACCCAAAGACCAATCGCATCACCCTCACCCCCGGCCCCGATGGCCAGTTCAGCCAGGCCGCCGCAAATCTCGCCGCCAGCGGCTCCCCAGATGGCACCCCCATTTACCTCCCCGGCACCCAGCCCCCTTACAGCGAGGCCCAGGTCAGCGATCTCATCCAAAAAGGCATCGCCGCCACCACCTCTACCACAGACCGCAAAGCCGCAGACGCCGCCCTCACCCAGGCCGGACTCACCCCCGAAAACATCACCCAGCTCGTCCAGCAGGGCCGCCTCTCCGTGCAGGACGGCCAGCTCTTAAACAACAAGTTC
>NZ_JBIPNG010000266.1:0-9014 GCF_044373815.1 Prosthecobacter sp.
GGGCCTTCTTTTGTTCGTTGAGGAGGTAGTGCAGGTCTTTGCGCAATTTTTCATCCCAGAATTTGGCGAATTCGGGGTCGGGATTCAGGATGTCGGCCAGACTGCGCACGTGACCACGGTGGTCGATGACGGCGACGCGGAGGTCGTGGATGTATTTGTCATCCGGGGAGAGGCGGTCGGCCTCCGGCATGTCCTGCACGGGGCGGAACTGGGCCTGGCTGGTCATGAACTTGCGCACGGCGTCTTTCTCGCCGTTCACGAACCACCAGTTGGCGTCGTCCTTGATGCCGAGGCCGCTGGCGAATTTCTTCATCATCTCCGGGGTGTCATCGGCATCGAGGGTGAAGCTGACAAGCTGGAGGCCGGACTCGTCGGCAAATTCGGCCTGCAGTTTCTTGAGCTTGGCGATGACGGCGGCGCAACCACGTGGGCAGCGGGTGAAAACCCAGGAGATGACGAGGACCTTGCCTTTCAAATCTTCGAGATGGACGGTTTTGCCGCTGCGCTCGGTGAGTTCGAGGTCTTTTTCGAGACGACCAAGGATCGGCGGACGGTTCACGTCGTTGTCGATGCGTGAGCGATAGATGAGGTAGTTGTAAAAGACGACGAGGCCGAGGACGGCGATGATGACGGGCACCCAGATGGTCCAGGGGCTGAGCTTGGCTTTGGCGGGAGAATCGTTCATGGCGGTGCAGTTACGCGTGTTTCCAGGCGATGATGGATACGGTCAGAATGCCGGGGAGATACATCAGCGTGCAGAAGAAAAGTTTGCGAGCGGTCACGCGTTCGGGCTGGCGATTGAAGCGAAGCGCCAGTACGCAGAGCCAGCCGCTGAGCAGGAGAGCGGGGGGCAGGAACCACCAGGCGTAGGCTGCGCCAGAATAGACGGGATAGAACATCAACAGCACGGTGCTGACGGCATAGGCGAGGGCGTGCTGCGAGGTGCGCGCACCGTGTTCATCGTCGTTGGCGAGCATGACGAAGCCGCCTTTGCGGTACTCGTCGCGGTACATCCAGTTGATGGCGAGGAAATGTGGAAGCTGCCAGAGGAAGAGCAGGAGGAAAAGGTAGATGGCACCCGGCTCGACCATGAGCTCCCAGCGGAAATGCGGTGCGGTGCCCGCAGGCAGCGGCCCGGCGGCTCCCGCCCAGCCGATGAGCGGTGGCAGCGCGCCGGAGACGGCACCGACGAGGGTGTTGGTGGCGCTTTGGCGCTTAAGCGGGGTGTAGATGAAGAGATACACCGCGAGGGTAAGTGCGGTAAGGGCCGCAGCTTCCATGTTCACCTGGATGGTCAGATGGATGAGCGCCCAGGCGCTGAGAAGCCAGCCGATGCCGAATGCTGCCGAAGGACTGACGCGCCCGGAGGGCAGGGGACGGTCCAACGTGCGCTGCATGCGCGAGTCGGGCTCGATCTCCATGAGCTGATTAAACACCGCAGCACCGAAGGCAGCGAGGGTGCTGCCGATGATGGTGTGAAAGAGCAGCCAGAAGTCGAAGCCTTTGGGCGCACGCAGCCAGAAGCCCACAAACGTGGTGACGATGACGAGCGCACTGAGGCGGAATTTCGTCAGGGTCAGCAGGTCGCGGGTGGTCATGAGCGGTTAGCGGAAAAACTTTTTCGCCTTCTCGAAGAAGGTCTCTTCCATGGGAGAGGTTTGTTCACCGAGGGATTTGGCGAATTCGTCGAGCTTGCCGCGTTGTTCGGCATTGAGCTTGGTCGGCACAGCGATTTGGACGTGGACGTAGAGATCGCCGAAGCGGTCTTCGCCCAAGATTTTCATGCCTTTGCCGCGGAGGCGGAAGGTGGTGCCGTTTTGGGTGCCGGCGGGCACTTTGACGGAAGCCTTGGCCTCCATGGTGGGGACAGTGAGCTCGCCACCGAGAGCGGCGGTGCCAAAGGAAAGCGGGATGTCGCAGTGGAGGTCGTTGCCTTCGCGCTCGAAGATCTCGTGCGCTCTGACTTGGACGACGATGTAGAGATCGCCGGGAGGGCCGTTTTTCACGCCGAGGTCCCCGTTGCCGGTGGAGCGCAGACGGGAGCCGTCTTCGATGCCTGCAGGCACTTTGACGCGGACTTTGGTGCGTTCCTTGGAGCGCCCGGTGCCGCTGCAATTGCGGCAGGGGTCGCTGATCATTTCACCGCTGCCACTGCAATCCGGGCAGGTCTGCTGGATCTGGAAGAAGCCACGTGAACTGATGACTTGGCCGACGCCGCCGCAGGTGCGGCAGGTTTTTTTACCACCGCCGCTGGCCGAGCCGGAGCCGGAGCAGATTTTGCATGAGGCGCTGCGCTCGTACTCGATCTCACGCTCCACGCCGTGCGCGGCGTCTTCGAGGGAGATTTCCATGCCGTAGCGCAGGTCGCTGCCGCGTTGCGGGCCGTCACGACGACGACCGCCGCTTCCACCACCGCCACCGCCGAAGAACTGTTCGAAGATGCCACCACCGCCGCCGCCGCCGAAGACTTCACGGAAAATGTCGAAGGGATCGTGACCACCGGCGGCCGGGCCGCCCATGCCACCGGCGAAGGCGGCGTGGCCATAGCGGTCGTACGCAGCGCGTTTTTGTTCGTCGCTGAGGACGTCGTAGGCTTCGCCCACTTCCTTGAATTTACCTTCGGCCGATTTGTCGTCCGGGTTTTTGTCGGGGTGAAATTTCACCGCGAGCTTGCGGTAGGCTTTTTTCAATTCCTCGGCCGAGACGTCGCGGGAGACGCCAAGGACTTCATAATAATCGCGTTTTTCGGCCATAGCTGGGTAGAAAGAGGGTTACGCCTCTGCAGGGGGCGTTGGACCACTGGAAACGATGACGCTGGCGGCACGCAGGAGGCGGTCCTTGAGCTTGTAACCACGACGGGTGACGCGGATGACGGTGCCTTCGGGGACGGTGGGGCTGGCTTCTTGGGCGACCGCCTCGTGAAGATTGGGGTCAAAGACTTTGCCCTGAGCCTCGATTTCCAGCGCACCACTGTCGCGCAGGAAATCTTGAATCTGGCGGTTCACCATACTCATGCCCATGAAGACCATGGACTTTTCGGACTCCTGGCGAGCGGCTTCGAGACCCATGTCGAAATTATCGAGGATGGGGCACAAGGCGCGCAGCAGATCGCCATTGGCGTAGGCTCGGGTTTCCTGGGCCTCACGGGCGGAGCGTTTGCGGAAGTTGTCCAGCTCGGCCTGGCTGCGGTAGGCCATGTCTTTCCAGCGTTCGACTTCCTGGGTCAGAGCGGTGATGGGGTCAAGCGGGGCGGCATCCTCCACTGAAGCGGAGGCTTCAGGATTGGAGATTTCTTCAAAAGCTGCTTGCTGGGTCGTATCGGGACTCGGCTCGGTCATAGGTTTTCGCGGTGATTTGGGGGGCCGCGACTATGCCGTCTTCTGGATAGCAATCAAGGTGATGTCGTCATGGGAGCGCCGACCCTTCAAAAAGTGCTCCAAATCCAGGATGATGCCGCCGATGACGGCTTTGGGTCCGTTCGGGGCATGTTTGGCGAGTTCCTCCTCCACGCGTTCCTCGCCGAATTCGATGCCTTTGGGGTCCATGGCCTCGTTCACGCCGTCGGTGTAGAGCAGGAGGCAGTCGCCGGTCTGCATTGCGAAACTGGCGTCCTTGGTGACGCGCTCAAAGACTGCGCCTTTGTCGATGCCGACGCCGAGGCCGGGGGGATGGATGGTCTCGACCTTGCCGGTGGCTTTGCGCCAGAGCAGCGCGGCATTGTGACCGGCACGCGAGAGGGTGAGGTTTGAGCCGTCCTGCTCGACCACGACGTAGGACATGGTGATGAACATGTCCTCGCGGATGTCCGGGGCGATCTGGCGATTGACGGCACCGAGAACGGTGCTGGGGGAGGCGGAGCTGGAGGCATTGGCGCGCATCAGGGTGCGGCACATGACCGTGATCATGGCGGCACCGAGACCTTTGCCCGAAACATCGGCAATGACGGCACCAAACCGACCGTCAGGCAGATTGAAATAATCAAAATAGTCACCGCTGAGGGTGCGGGCGGGGATGTTTTTGCCCGCGATGATGAAGCCCGGGACCTGGGGGTCGCGATCTGGCAGGAGCACCTTTTGGATCTGACTGGCGTTTTGCAGCTCCTGCTGATCCATGCGGTTCTTCGCCGCCTCCTGGTGCGACATGGCATTGGCGAGGGCGAAGGCGGACTGCTCGATGAGCGAATTGAAGACCTCGAAGTCGTTGGCGTTGTAGCTGCGGCCGTCTTTGGGAGAGGTGACGGCCAGAACACCGAGCCTGCGGACGCCAAAGCTCAGGGGGCCGATCATGGCGGTGACGTGCTGCTGGGAAGGCACCAAGTGCTGGCCGAGGCGTTTGTCCGTGCCGAGATCCGGCAGCAATTCGGTTTTTTGCTGCATGAAAACGCTGCCGAGCAGACCTGACTGCACTGTTTCTGCATGCATGCGCAAGGTGCTGAGGAGGGTGGCTGAATTCTCTTTCATCTGCTGCCGCACGCGCTCGGGCAGGCTGATGAGAGGGGCGCAAAAGTCGGAATAGTGCCGTGGCACGAGCTGCTGCGTGGCTTCGTCGTAGAGGTAAAGGGCGCCGCCGGTGCTTTGAGTGACGCGAATGGCACCCTCAACAATCAAGCGGTACATGGAAGCCTGCTGGTCATCGCGCCAGATGGCCTCGCCGAGATCGTGCAGGTAGTGAAACATGCGGCGTTCTTCGGCCACGATGGCCTCCTCTTCGGCCCGGAGCGCCGCGATGGCATGCTTTTGCTGACGTGCAATTTTTGCCAGCATTACCAGTCCCGCCGTCATCAGCAGTACGATCAGGACAAGAAGAGCGATGATCATGGGTGTAGGAGGCGGCCCGGCTCATCCGGGTGGCGCCTAGGCAGGAACAGCAGATGTGCCAGCCTCCAGCTCTTTTTCCAAAAATTCGATCACATCGTGAAAACGGCTTTCGTTGGCATCGCTCACATCAGCGAGGGCCTGATGAGCTGAGAGCACGTGCTGGGTCTGCACTTCTTTGCATTCCGCAGTGGTTTCGCCACAATTCTGGAGGGCGTCGCAAACTTCCTTGCGTTCGGCTTCCCAGAGCTTGCCGTCACGGTCGAGCTCCAAAATGTGGTCCAGGCCGAGGCTGGTGAGCAGCTGTAGATTGCGCTGGTTGGCGTTCACGACGCTCAAAGATCCGCCACCGGATTCGCGGAGGTTCAGGGCGGCACCCGTGAGCATGCCGAGAAAGGTGGAGTCCATCATGGGACAGCGCTCGAGATCGACGACGAGATTGCGCATGCCCTGAGAAACCACGCGTTGAAGCGCCTTCTTGGCCTGCAGGCTGTTTTGAAAGGTGCCTCGTCCGTCCACCCTCATCCAGAAAACGCGGCCGATGGTGCCAACAAGAATATGAGTGGGAGGAGTCATGCGATGCTGAGTTAGTTCCAGAGCGCGGATTGCTGGCTGACCAGTTCTTCCTTGCCGCGCAAAATGCTAATGCGCCATGCGATCACCCGGCCACTTTTTTGGTATTCTTGGCCGACGACCTGGAACTTGGAAACGTTGCTGCGATGAATGTCATCGACGACCTGTTCTTGAACACGTTTGCTGAGGCCTGATTTTGCCTGCTGGTATTCGAATTTGATCGTCACCGGGCCGGTGCGGTCAGTGGTCTTCCAGAAAAAAGCGTAATAGTGGCCGAAGCGGTCAACGATGTCCTTCTTGGTCACTGCGCCGTAAATGAAGTGCTGGCGCTCAAACAGAATGGTCGGGTTCGTCGTCTGCGGCGTGAAGAACGGCATCAGGTGGTAATACTTCACCTTGGAGATCTGTCCGCCCGGACCTTTCGTCGTGCTCGAACAGGCAGAAAGCGCAAAGGCCAGGATGGCTAAACATCCGAGGCGGAGGCAGGAGGTGCGTTTCTCTGTCGTCATGAAGGGGGGGAATATTGAATCGGGACGCTTGATGTCAACGTTCCCTTCGATTCTTCGAATCGACAAAGGATAATTTACAAAAGTGATACGGGATCGACATCCCAGGTCACAATGACGTCCTGAGGGAGGCTGGTGGCCTGCAAGACTTGCTGGATGTGGCGGCAGAGGGGGCGGATTTTGGCCGCCCGGAGCAGGAGCTGGTAACGAAACTGCCCGTGCGCCTTCGCCATGGCGCAGGGGGCGGGCTCGCCCATGAGGACGTCTTCGGACAGGCCCTCCAAGAGGCGCTTGTGAAGCGTTTGCAGGGCAAATTCGGCCATGGCCTGGTGTTTTCCCCGGCTGGCGAGGATGACCACGTGGGTGTAAGGCGGGTAATGAAAGGCGCGGCGCTGCTCCAATTCCTGCTGAGCGAAGCCCTCAAAGTCGTTGTGACGGGAAAACTGCACGGCCGGGCTGTGCGGTGCGTGGGTTTGCACGACGACCTCTCCTTTGACCTCGCCGCGGCCGGCGCGGCCGGCGACCTGGACCAGCAACTGCAGCGTGCGCTCCGCCGCGCGGAAATCCGGAAGATTGAGCGCGAGATCGGCATTCAGGACTCCGACGAGCGTGACATTGGGGAAATCGAGGCCCTTGGCGATCATCTGGGTGCCGATGATGAGATCGATTTTCTGCGCGCGGAAATCCCGCAGAAGGTCACGGAGCTGATTTTTGCGCTGGATGGTGTCCGTATCCACACGGGCGATGCGGGCCTGGGGAAAGACCTCGCGCACCACGGTTTCGACGCGTTCGGTGCCATAACCGGCGAATTTCAGGCCGGGCTCCTGGCAGGAGGGGCATTTGGACGGCGGCAGGCGCCGCGAACCGCAGACGTGACAGACGAGGCGGTTCTCGTGCTTGTGAAGCGTCATCGGGATGCTGCAATCCTGACACTGCACGGTCTCACCGCAGGCGAGACAGGCGAGCGAGGTGTTAAAACCACGACGGTTCAAAAACAGGATGGTCTGCTCCTTTTTTTCCAGGCGTGAGGTGATCGCGGCGCGGAGCTTTTCGGAGAGGATGCCGGTATTTGCCACGCTGGTGCCGGTGCCTTTGCGCCGTTCCATGCGCATATCGACGATGCGGATCAGCGGAAGTGTGCGGCCGTCTGTCCGGCTCAAAAGCTTCAGCAGTTCGTACTTGCCGCTCGTGGCATTTTCGAAGGATTCGAGGCTTGGCGTGGCGCTGCCGAGGAGGACGACGCATTTTTCGATGCTGCCACGCACCACGGCGACATCCCGCGCATGGTAGCGTGGTTTTTCGTCCTGCTTGAAGGAAGGCTCGTGCTCTTCGTCCACAATGATGATGCCGAGGCGTTCCAATGGCGCAAAAATCGCGCTGCGGGCGCCGATCACGATGTCGGCACGGTCTTCGTGAATCTTGTACCATTCATCGTGGCGTTCGCCGTCGCTTAAGTGACTGTGAAGGACCGCGATGCGATCACTGCGCTCGGAAAAGCGGGCCTTGAAGCGCTCGATGGTCTGAGGAGTCAGTGCGATTTCCGGCACCAGTACGAGTGCGGTGCCGCCACGCTCGATCACGCGGGCGATGGCCTGGAGATAGACTTCGGTCTTGCCGCTGCCGGTGATGCCATGCAGCAGGATGGGTTTGGTCTGCTCTGTGGAGTCGATCGCTGCAGCGACGCGGGTGTAGGCGGCTTGCTGTTCATCGGTGAAAGTCAGCGCCTGGCTGGGCAGGAAGGCCTCGTCGTGGAACGGATCGCGTTCCACACGAACTTCGCTGCGGGTGATCCAGCCTGCCTTGATCAGGGAGGGGAGAATGGAGGCGGCGCGGGGCACGTCCTTGCGGATCTGGCTGAGAGTCGCTTCGCCTTTGCAACTGCGCAGGATGTCGAGCACGCGCGCCTGCATCGGTGCTTTGTGCCGCAGCTTTTCGAATTCGTCCTGCGGTGGTTCGCGCAAGAGTTTGAGATGGCTGTCCATCACGAAGCTGCCCGGTTTGTCCCGCACCGCCTGGGGCAGCATGGTGCGCAGCACGGTGTGAACGGAGACGAGGTAGTACTCCGCGATCCAGCGTGCGAGTTTGAGCAGTCCGGGGGTGAACATGGGCCGCTTGGCCACGATGGAGGCGATCTCCTTGAGCCGGCCGCGATGAGGTGACTCATTCAGCAGCTCAAGCACCACGGCATTCATCCGCCGGTTTTGCAGGGGGACCATGACGCGCGAGCCCACGACGATCTCACCTGAAAGGTTCTCTGGAATGGCGTAATCGAGCTCCATGGCGGCCGCGCCTTCCAGCTGAACGCGGGCAATTTGCACGGCCGCCTGTGGGGCGGGCGCCTCAACCACAGGCGCGCCAAACAGATCGCTCTGTTTTGGCGTGGGGGCGGCGCTGGGGCTGGTGCGTGGCATGCGGGTGCATCCTAGCCGCCGTGAATCACAGGCCAAAACGATTCTTCTTTTGAGAAACAATTCACCCCGTGCGATAGTTTCACCGAGCAGGACGGAGCGAACGGCATGTGGAACTTTCTGACAGAGCACTGGCGCGACGGCGTGGAGATTTTGATCCTCGCCGCCTTGGCGTATCATGGGTATCTGTTTTTCCGGGCCACGCGTGGCGCACGCATTCTGACGGGGCTGCTGGTGCTGTTGCTGAGCCTGGCCTTGATCTCGCTGCTGCTGGAGCTGTCCGTCATCAGCAGCCTGCTGCAACGATTCTCGGTCTTCCTTGCGATCGCGCTGGTCATCATCTTTCAGCCGGAGCTGCGCCGAGTGCTGGCGGAGCTGGGCAGCAGCCGTATTTTTTCCTTCAATCGTCCGGATCCGGAGGTGCTGGATGTGCTGATGGAGGCGATGCAGCAGCTGTCGTCACGCCGCTGCGGGGCGTTGTTTGCGCTGAAGCGTGGCATTGATCTCAAACCCTATGCTGAGTCGGGCGTGGAGCTGGATGCGGTCATTTCGAATGAACTGGTCACCACGATTTTTCAGCCCAAGACTTCGCTGCATGATGGCGGGGCGATCATTGACCAGGGCCGCATCTCAGCCGCAGGCTGTGTTTTTCCGGTGAGCCAGCGTGATATTCAGGACCGCGCCATCGGCCTGAGACATCGGGCGGGCATGGG
>NZ_JBIPNG010000267.1:0-9011 GCF_044373815.1 Prosthecobacter sp.
GAGCAGGTCCTGCAGTCACTCATGGGCCTGCACCCAATCATTCAGGACATCCTCGACTACCGTGAGGTGACCAAGCTGAACAACACCTATGTCGAAGCACTGCCGCATGCCGTTTCACGCGTGACCGGCCGCATTCACACGACGTTTCATCAGCTCATGGCCGCCACCGGCCGCATGGCATCGAGCAATCCGAACCTGCAAAACATCCCCATCCGCTCCGACCTTGGCCGTGAGATCCGCAAGGCATTCGTCCCCGGCGAGGAAGGCTGGGTGCTGATGAGCGCCGATTATTCGCAGATCGAACTCCGCGTCATGGCGGCCCTCAGCGGTGACAAGGCCATGATCGAAGCCTTTGCCAATGGGCTCGACATTCATCAGGCCACCGCCGCCCGTGTCTATGGTGTCGAACTCGACGGTGTGCTGCCCGAGATGCGCCGCACCGCCAAGATGGTCAACTTTGGCATCATCTACGGCATCTCCGCTTTCGGCCTGAGCCAGCGTCTTGGCATTCCACGCGGTGAGGCTGCCACCATCATTGAAAACTACTTCAAGCAGTTCCCCGGCGTGAAGCATTTCATGGAAAAGGTCGTCGAGGATGCCAAACAGTGCGGATATGTCGAGACACTCACCGGTCGCCGTCGCACCATCCGCGACATCACCAGCGGCAACGCCACGGTGCGCGGTGCGGCTGAGCGTGTTGCCATGAATACTCCCATCCAGGGCACTGCAGCAGATATGATCAAGCTCGCGATGATCAACGTCGATGCCGCACTGACGAAAGCAGGTTTGCAAACCCGCATGCTATTGCAGGTTCACGATGAACTGCTCTTTGAGATGCCTGAGAACGAAGTGGAGCAGGCGCGGACAATTATTCTCGATGCGATGAAGAACGCGCTGCCGCTCGAAGGTGTCCCGGTGGAAGTTGAAGCAGGAACGGGGCTAAACTGGCTGCAGGCGCATTGAACTAATCCCCACTCTTCGGATCAAACGCATCGCGCAAGCCATCGCCAAGGAAGTTGAGGGCGAGGAGGCTGGCGGACATGAGGAGGGCGGGGAAAACGAGGAGCCACCATTTGCTTTCGAGCGGGTTGATGACCTGCGCGCCATCCTTGAGCAAGGAGCCCCAGCTGGCGGCGGGGTCTTCGATGCCGAGACCGAGGAAGCTAAGGAAGGATTCGTCGAGGATGACGGCGGGTATGGTGAGCGTGAGGTAGGTGAGGATAATGGTGCTGAGGTTCGGCAGCAAATGCCTGCGCAGCACGCCACCGGGACTTTGGCCCATCGCGCGCGAGGCGGTGACAAAGGTCATCTCTCGCAACACGAGCACCTGACCGCGCACGATGCGCGCCATGGTGAGCCATTCAACGAGACCAAGAGACACGATCATCACCAACACCTTGGAGTAGGCCTTCACCTCGCTGATGTTGGCAGCCAGATCCGTCCAATTGCGCGCCTGCGCGGCGAGACGCCAGCCGTCGATCCATTCCTTCACATAGTCGTCCAAGGCGGCGATGAGGATCATGATGAAGAGGATACGTGGCACGGACTGGAGGACCTCGACCGTGCGCATCATCACGCCATCGATCCGACCACCTGCATAGCCGCTGATCATGCCGTAGAGCGTGCCGATGCAGAGACTGATCAGTGCACCGACCAATCCAACGCCGAGTGACACACGGGCACCGGAGAGCAGGCGGTAGAGCATGTCCTGTCCGTTCACATCCGTGCCGAGAACATGTGTGACATGGGTTTCCGCGGCATGCTGCATAGGCGGCACAAACGAGGCGCTGCTGGTGGCTTTCAGTTCATCCGGCAGCAGCAGCGGCACGACAATGGCGATGAGCGACAGGCCCACGAGAAAACCGAGCGCAATGAGTGCCGCGCGGTTGCGCTTCAATACCTGCCAGCCGTCCGGCCGCGCGATGGATGCTGGAGCGGCGGCTTCAGGCATAGAGTTTGATGCGTTTGTCCAGCAGCGTGTAGATCACGTCCACGAACAGGTTGAAGAGCACAAGCAGCACGCAGTAAACGATGACAGCGCCACCGAGCAAAAAGACATCGCGGTTCTGGATAGAGTTTACGAAGATCATGCCGGCACCGGAGATGTTGAAGACGCTCTCGACGATCATCGAACCGGTGAGCAGATGCGCCGCGAGCGGGCCGAGGAAGGTGATAACGGGCAGGATGGCCACTTTGATGGCATGCCGGGCCACGGCCTGTGTTTCGGTGAGACCTTTGGCGCGGGCGGTGCGCAGAAAGTCGCTTTTCAACACATCCAGCAGGCTGTTGCGCATCAAGCGTGCGACGTAGGCGATGTAGGGCGCTGCGAGGCAGATCGCGGGCAGGATCATCTGCGACACCGTGCCCCAACCGCCGACTGGCAGCCAGCCAAGCCAGAGCGCGAAGATAGCCATCAGGAACGGTCCGCTGATGAAGGAAGGAATGGAAATGGAGAGCAGTGCGCCAAACATGGCCGAGCGGTCGATCCAGGTGTCTTTCTTCATTGCGGCCAGGCTGCCGAGAAAAACACCTGCACAGCTCGCGATCAGGAAGGAAAGCGTTCCCAGCGCGAATGAATTTGGCATCTTTTGCCGCAGCAGTTCCGAGACACGCCAGTCGCGATAGCGGGTGGAGAGGCCGAGGTCAAAGCGCACGAGAGAGCCGACATAGGCGGTGTATTGGTCCCACACGGTGCCATTGAGCTTGTAGCGCGTGAGCAGTGCTTCCTTGATGTGTGGCGGTGGTTCCTTCTCCTTGTCAAAGGGCCCGCCTTTCGTGATCCGTGCGAGCACGAACGTGATCGAGATCACGCAGAAGATCACGATCACGCTGCTGAAGGCGCGGCGGAGAAGGAACGGAAGCATCGCGGAAATGTCGAACGACGAAGGCTGAATGTCGAATGCTCAATCACCCAGCCACCAAGCAAAGCTGCCGCTGGGCAGGGGCAGGACGCCGGGCGCACCACGGAGCTGCATTTCGCCATGCTCCACTTTACCGCCATTGCGACCAAACTGCTGCTTGAGGAGGTGATGCAGCGAGATGGGCGTCAGTTCTGGCGTGTGGCAGGACAGCAGCACGCCGAGCGGCTCCGGTGACATGAGTTTGCCGAGCAGGGAGAGCAACGGCGGCAGGTCGTTTTCGATTTTGAAGACCTCCCCCTTGGCACCACGGCCATAGCTTGGCGGATCGAGGATGAGCAGATCGTACTGCCGGTCACGCCGGAGTTCGCGCTCCAGAAATTTGGTCACGTCATCCACGATCCAGCGGATTGGTTTTTCTTCGAGGCCATTGATGGCGGCATTCTTGCGCGCCCAATCAACCATGCCTTTGGAAGCGTCCACGTGACAGACCTCCGCCCCGGCATGCGCTGCTGCCAGCGTGCTGCCGCCGGAGTAGGCGAAGAGATTGAGCACCCGCGCGGGGCGGTTGTGGCGCTTGGCGTACTCCGTGCAGACTTCGCGGATGCGCCGCCATTGGTCACGCTGCTCGGGAAAGATGCCGAGGTGGCCGAAATCGGTCGAACTGAGCTGGAACTTGGTGCCATCGACCTCAATGGCCCATGTTTCGGGGAGATTGTCGCGGCCGCGCCATTGATTGCCACCGTCGCGGAAGAAAGTAGCGGTCACTTTCTGCCAGTCGGCCTTGGCCAATGTCTGCTGCCAGACCGCCTGCGCGCAGGGCCGTGAGAGCACAACGCTGCCAAAGCGCTCGAGCTTTTGAAATGAGCCGCTGTCGAGAAGTTCGTAACCGTTTGAATCAGCCATGGGAAATTTAGTCGGCCTCGGGCCGTGGATCGCGTGAAAGCAGGGCCTTCATTCCCTCCTTGGGGGATTTGCCTTGATGAAGGACGGCGTTGATCTCGTCGAGCAACGGCATGCGGACACCTCGCACCTGCGCGGCACGGTGCATGCTGGCAGTGTTCAGCACGCCTTCGGCAACCATGCGGGTGCTGGCGATGATTTCATCCAATGGGCGGCCTTGCCCGAGCATGACGCCGACGCGGTGATTGCGGCTGTGAGTCGAATAGCATGTGCCCACGAGATCTCCCACGCCACTAAGACCATAAAAAGTCTCCACCTTGCCGCCTTCGGCAACACCGAGGCGCACCATCTCAGCCAGCGCACGTGTGACGAGTGCGGCGAGGGTGTTGTCTCCGAGTTTCAAGCCATGGGCGATTCCCGAGGCGATGGCATAGGGGTTCTTCATCGCACCGGCCCATTCGGCGCCGATGATGTCGTCGGTGGTGTAGGTGCGAAAGAACGGAAGCGTGAAGCAGGCCTGCACCGCCTTGGCGATTTCATCATCTGCGCAGGCCACGACGGCAGCGGTGGCAAGCTGACGCGCCACTTCCTCGGCGTGATTCGGGCCGGTCAGCACCGCCAGAGGAACGCCAGGGATGGATTCACCGATCAACTGGCTCATGCGGTGGCCGGTTTCGAGTTCAATGCCTTTGGAGCAGGACACCAGCACCCGCGCCTTGGAGGCCGCCAAGCTTTGAGCGACGAGTTCCGCCGTGCCACGCATCGCCTTGGAAGGAATCACAAACACGAGCATGTCCGCAGGTTGCAGAGCATCCAGATCAGCGGTGACGGTGACCTGGGAGGGGAGTTCCAGATCGGGCAGGTAGCGGACATTGCGGCGGGTGTCGCGGATCTGCGCCATCAAGTCTGAATCGCGCCCCCAGAACTGCACGTTCAACCCGCGCCAGGACAACACTGCAGCAAGTGCGGTGCCCCAGCTGCCGGCGCCAATGACTGTGGCGGACTGAATCATGGCTGCGGCTTCTTTTTGGTGAAGGCCTTGCTCTCCGTGCCTGCAATCAAGCGCTGAATGTTGGAGCGATGCCGGATGAAGGCGAGGATCATCACCACGATGCCAAAGCCGAGCAATACAAAGTCCCAATGCCCCTCACGCCACATTTGCACAGCCATCGCGGTAGGCACACCGACAGCCGCCGCCAGTGAACCGAGCGAGACATAACGAAAGGCGAAGAGGAAAGTGAGAAAGCCGATCCAGCCGCCGAGCATCCCCACAGGTGAGATGCCTGCCAGGACGCCCCCCGTGGTGGCGATGCCTTTTCCGCCTTTGAAGCCGAGCCAGAAGGTGAACATGTGGCCGATAACGGCAGCGAAACCGGTCAGCACCTTGCCTACGGAGATCATTTCAGGAGCAGCTCCCGTTTGGGCGATCCAGCCTGCCGCCAGCCAGACAGGCAGCCAGCCTTTGAGCATGTCGAGAATGAACACTGGAATGCCGATCCCTTTTCCCAGAACGCGAATGGCATTGGTGGCGCCGATGTTGCCGCTGCCGTGCTGGCGGATGTCGATGCCTTTCAAGCGACCGGCGAGGTAACCAAAGGGCACTGAGCCGCAAAGATAGCCGCAGGCGATGCTGAGGAGTGTGGCGGTGGTTGTCGTCATGGCTTGATCAGGCTCCTAGTAGCCGAATTCAGCGTGCTCTGGCAAGCATTTCATCAGGCCGAAAACGCCGGATGTCATTTTGCACCGTATTTTTCTTTGAGATACTGCACGGTTTCATCCGCCGTATCAGCCTGGATCATGACCAAATCCCCCGCCTGTGCGGATTCAAGGGCCAGATCGACCGACTTGAGATGGCCGAGAATGGACTCAACGCGGCGGGTGCGCGGGGCATTTTCCAAGCCGGTGGCGAGAAGCTTCATGATCTCACCCGATTCCCGACCACGCACATAGTCGCCTTCGTACAGCCAGGCTTCATCAAATTCGGCACTCAGCATGCGACCTTGTTCAATGATGTCGCTGTCCCGGCGATCTCCGGCGGAGCTGTAAACGACAATGCGACGTGCATTGTCAAACTGGCGCAAACCGTCGAGCAACGCACGAAGGGCATCCACATTGTGGCCGTAATCAACGATGACGGTGATGCCTTTCAGATCGAGCACGTTGAAACGACCGGCATTTTGATCGAGGCTGGGGACAAAGCTGCGCGCCCCTTGGCGAATGAGGTCGTCTTGCATGCCAAGCGCCCATGCAGCCGCCACGGCGGCGAGGGTGTTTTCAACCTGAAAGCCGATGCGCCCACCATGGGTGAGCGGGATTTCACTCAACGGCATGAACACATCCTCGTTCGGGCCGGTGGCGCGGACGATGTTCCCATCCCGCACGTAAATGGCGCGCTCTCCTTGGATGCGATGGCGGACGATGATGGCATTTTCGGCATCCAGAGCAAAAAAGATGGTCTTGCGGGGATAGGTCTCCGCCATTTTCACGACGAGCGGATCTGCGGCGTTCAGCACGGCGGTACCGTCTGCAGGCACGGCGGCGACAATGCACTGCTTCACCTCAGCCAGCTGCTCCGGAGTGTCGATGTCATTGATGCCAAGGTGGTCGCCAGCTCCGATATTCGTGACGACAGCGACGTCACAGTGATCAAAGGCCAGACCTTCGCGCAAAATGCCACCACGGGCGGTTTCCAGCACGGCAGCATCACACAGCGGGTAGGACAACACGCTGCGGGCGCTCTTGGGGCCGCTGCAGTCGCCGCTGTCGATCATCCGAGACCCGACGAAGACACCATCGGTGCTCGTCATGCCCACGCGCCATTGGTTTTGCGTCAGCAAATGGGCGATGAAGCGTGTGGTGGTGGTTTTGCCATTCACGCCGGTCACGGCGACGATGGGAATGCGCCCACGGCAGCCGGGTGCAAACATGGTGTCGATCACCGCCTTGCCCACGGGACGCGGTTCGCCTTCCGAAGGATACAGGTGCATGCGCAGTCCCGGACGCGCATTGAGCTCGATGATGACGCCATTACGCGCGCTCAAGGGCTGAGTAATGTCGGGCGCGATCATGTCGAGACCGCAGATATCGAGGCCGACCATCTGCGCAGCTTCGACAGCGGCAGCGCAGATCGTGGGATGAACCTCGGCGGTGCAGTCCACGGCGGTACCACCGGTGCTTAGGTTGGCGTTGCGGCGGATGAGGATCATCCTGTCTTTTTCAGGGATCGATTCAGGGGTGACGCCCTGCTCGGCGAGCACGGCCATGGCGACGGCATCAATGCGAATGCGGCTCAGGGCGGCGGCGTGGTCGGCAGCACGGCGGGGATCACGATTCTTTTCGGCAACGAGTTCCTGGATGGTGTGCTCACCATCACCGATAACATGCGCAGGATAACGGCGGGAGACGGCGATGAGTTCACGTCCGATGACGAGCACGCGGTAGTCCTCCCCCTCGGCAAACTGCTCCACAATGACCGACCGGCTTTCCTCGCGGGCGGCAGCATAGGCGGTGGCCACCTGCTCACGGGTGTATAAATTCAAAGCGACGCCACGTCCCTGGTTCCCGTCCAAAGGTTTAACGACAACGGGGAGGCCTATTTCGTTGGCAGCGGCCCAGGCATCGTCCGCATTTTTCACAGGGCGGCCCTGCGGAACTGGCAGACCGATCTCATTGAGCATTCGCAGGGTGAAGTCCTTGTCCTGCACGATGTCTTCAGAAATCGCACTGGTCTGACTGGTGGCGGCGGCGAGGATTTTCTTCTGTTTTGAGCCCCAGCCAAGCTGAACCAAGCTGCCTTCGGTGAGACGAAGCACCGGGATGCCGCGTAGACGTGCGGCGTCCACCATGGCCCGGGTGCTAGGCCCGAGGCATACTTCCTGAGCGAGCTCGCTGAGTTCCGTGATGGCCGCATTGACGTCCATGGTCTGGCCAAAGAGCGCCGCGTCGATCAAACGCCGGGCGAGTTCGAAGGCAGCACGGGCGACGGATTCATCATCAAACTGGGTGACTATACGATACGTCAGCGGCTGGGAGGTGGGCATCACCTTGCCAAAGCTCACCTGAAGATCGGAGCGGCTTTGCAAATGAAGCGTGATGGACTGCAGCAGGACGGCCAGGGCCTCCGCCTGCGGTGTCGAACTGGTTTCGCTGAGCTGCGCTTCCAGTGTCGGCAGCCAGGAGAGCAGCCAAGAACGCCAGTTTGTGACGTGGTCGGTCAGTTCGGGGAACTCCACCTTGCATTCGAGAACCGTCTCACGCGCCCACAGATTCGGGCCGCGCAGCGCAAGGATTTTGCGAACAATGGTGGAGCGGAGTTCGCTAGATGGGGCAGTGTTAGGCAAGCAAGGAAAGGAAAGCGCGGAATTGTCCACATAGCTGCGGGAGGTCAAGGGAAACATCGGCATGAAATGAGATGGCTTTGGCATTCCTGCGCCACGTTGGGGAAATAACCGCCCCAGTTTGACAAGCACCGGTAACATCGGACTTTCGGCGGGTTCCACGATCCGCCTCCATTTTGCCGCGTCCACTTTTCCAAGACCTTCCCGAACTCCTGCTTCAGCATGCCGAGTCCAAACTGGCATCCGGTGAGCGTATAATCGCCCGTCTGATGACGGATTTGGATGCAGGACTGCATTTCCGGCATGGACTGATCGTGCTGACCAACACCCGCCTGCTGCATTTTGAGGCTGAGGGGACGAGCCAGCCGCGCTTCGTCGCCTGGAAGCTGGCAGATCTGCAGGAGTTCCAACTGGAGGAAATGGGCGCGACCATTGCGCTGCACCTGATGGGAAACGGCACGCTCCTCGGCCAGTGGCGGGTGACTTCCGGCTGCCTGCGTCAGGCAGAGGCCTTTCTGGCCCGTTTCCGTGAGCAATGCCGAACCCCGAGCGGTGAGGCGACTGGAGCCGAAAATGGCGACAATGAAAAAGAGGACGATGAAGAGGAAATCTTTGCCGCTGAAATTGACGATGAGGCCATTCCGCCCGGAAAGCCGCTGCTGCGCCTGCTGAGTTTTGCCCGTCCATGGTACCGGCTGCTGTTTCTCGGGCTGGTGCTGACGATGGCAAGCACCGGGGCGCAAATGATCGCGCCGTGGCTCACCATGTCTCTGGTGGACGACGTGCTCATCCCGCTGCAAAGCCAGACCGAACTGGTGCAGGTGCGGAAGGTCTATGTTTTCATCACCGAACTGGCGCTGGCTGCGCTGCTGACCTGGGCGCTGAACTGGGGAAAAACTTTCGTGGTGGCGCG
>NZ_JBIPNG010000696.1:0-2548 GCF_044373815.1 Prosthecobacter sp.
CACCACCTGCGCTTCCCGCTTCTTTTGGATGAGGCAAAAACGTTGCGCGAACAAATCACCGCCACCACTCATGCGCCAGCGTCGTGCCGGTTTGGACCCTGCTGCGATAACATCCTCGGCATGAACTGGCGGCTGCCGAGTGGGCGCATCGCGCGCATCGGCGAGCGTGTGGTTAAAACCACGACCGGCTATGACTGGCTCCGCTTCCTGCTGCACAGCGGCTCGCGCTATGGGGAGCCTGTGGACTACGTTTTGCGGTTGCGGCCGGATTGTGGCTGCACGGCCATCGCCCGCTTCGACGGAGACACCAAGGCTTTGCGATCCTGTGTATCCAAACTACTTCACAGCGGCTGGATGCACTGGTGGGATGCTGTGGATTGCATTGCCGAAGACGGTGCCGCATTCGTCCGTGTGGTGATCCATTGTGTGCCAGAAGAAGCGGCCATATTCGTAGAACAGATCGAACGCATTGCTGCATCGTCGTTCACTCAGCTTACGCTGCAAAACAACGCGCCTCCGCCTCTGGATGGCCTTCCCGATCTGGTGATCAAGACGACGCCTGATCGAGTCATGGGTCTCGCTGCGGAACTGGTGCAGGGTGCACGCCGTTGTGTGGCACTGTGTTACAGCGGTGTCGTCCACGTTTACATGAACGAGAGCGATGACTTCACCGAGCGCACTCAAGCCCTCGTGCAACCGCACGCAGCGGAACTTCACTCACTCGGCGGCGACTGGCACTCACGCTGGTTGCCTGCTACGCCGCCGACCATCATCGAGTCTGCCTGGCTCAACACATTGGAGCAAGCCATTCATGAGCACTGAAGCGCCCCCGCCGAACTATTTCTCCAACTGCACGCACTGCGGTTTCTGCCTCGCGGTGTGCCCCACTTATAAGCTCACCGGTGATGAAAATAATTCGCCGCGCGGACGATTGCGTTTGTGGAGTGAAGAAGCGGCGGGCCGACTGCCCCAGGATGAGTGGACAGACTTTTACACGGCCGAGTGTGTGGGGTGTCTCGCCTGTGAAACCGCCTGCCCGGCGACGGTGCCGTATGGAGAAATCTTCGAACGCATTCGCCATGAGCACGTGGCCTCCCATCGCTTCTCGCCGAAGTTGCAACTGCGTCTTGCGGCTGTGGCTGTGGCACATCCCACCTTGTTCAATCTCGCCCTGCTTCCCGCACGGCTCCTGCGCCGCGCGGGCCTTGGCCTGCATCGTTTTCTGTTCCCTGGCAGTCCCTCGGTTCTGAAAAGCACCGCTGCCTATGCAGACGAACTCATGCAACGGCATCGCCCCACCGGACCGCGTGTGGCTTTTCTCACCGGTTGTTTGATGGAAGCCATGTTCCGCGAGATCAACTTCGCCACGGTGCGCGTGCTGATCGAGAACAACGTTCAAGTCATCATTCCTGAGGGCCAGGGCTGCTGCGGCGCGTTTCAAGAACACACCGGACTTGATGGTGTTGAAGCGCTTCGCGAGCAGAACCGGCGAGCGTTTGGCACGCTCGATGTCGATGCCATCGTCAGCAACTCGTCCGGCTGCGGTTACGCTTTGGGCAAGGCATTGCAGCCCGGCAAACAAGTGCGTGATGTGCTCGGCTTCCTCGGTGAACTCAGCCCTGTGCGCCGCCAGCGTGGACGAGATGATGGCACGCGAGTCTATGTGGATCTGCCCTGCCACCTCGTGCATGGACAGAAGGCCGCAGGCATCCCCGCGAATGTGCTCGATGCCACAGGCTACCGCTGGGAACTCGCGCCCAAGGCCAAGGATTGCTGCGGCTCCGGTGGCGTTTACAACATCCAGAAGCCCGAGAACGCGAGTGCGATCCTCGCCGACAAATCCGCCTTCCTCAACGAAGCCGAAGGCGCACCCGTCATCCTCGGCACCTCCAATCACGTCTGCATGATGCAATGGCACAGCGCGGGAGCCACCGGTCTCGTCTCCCGCCCTTACGAGGTCAGGCACATCATCCAACTCCTCGATCCAGGAGAGAAGTTCAGCATCCCTTCCAACTCACCACAGCCATGAAAATCAACACCATGATCGCCTTCGCAGCGTTGTTCACGCTGTCCGCATTGAATGCCGCCGAGCCGGTTGATCCGAACCGCTTTGAAAAGGAAATCCTCGAGACGGCGGCGCGTGATGCGATCCAGATGGAAGTGCTGCCCGGAGGCGATGTTATCTTTGCTGAGTTCTGGGGCACGATCAAACGTTGGAACGCGAAGTCAGGCGGCGTGAGTATTCTCGGCTCGGTGCCGACTTATGCGAAGGGCGAGATCGGACTGCTCGGTATGGCGGTGGCGCGGGATTTTGAGCAGAGCGGGCATATGTATGCCTTGTTCGCGCCGACGGCGAAACTCGGCACCGTGCGTGTGAGCCGCTTCACGGTAAAAGATGGCAGGATGCCGGCGGAATCGGAGTTGGAACTGCTTTCATGGCCTTATGATACCGAGCACGTCTTCCACATGGGCGGCGCGATGTGGATGGATGGAAAAGGCGATCTCTACATCGGCAATGGCGACAACTGTCACTATGATCCGGGCTTGC
>NZ_JBIPNG010000268.1:0-9001 GCF_044373815.1 Prosthecobacter sp.
TCGATGTTTCTTCTTCGATGATGCCGCACCTGGAGCGTGTGGTCAACGAGGTGGACAAGGTGGCGAAAGGCAGCGTGGTGGTGCTGTATTTTGGCTGCGGTTTGGAGCCGCCTGCGAAGCCATTGGCGGGCACGAAGATCTTCCGCACCTCAGCCGTCGAGTTTGAAAAATTCTGGCGTCTTGGCGGTGCCACTTTCATGGAGACGGCGCAGTACAAGATCAAAACCAAAGACCCGATTCCAAGCAAGGATCTGTTTCTCAAGCTGTCTCGTCGTCCGCAGACTTATTTCATCCACAACGTGGGGGTGGGCTACACGTGGCTGGCACTGCTGAGTGATGAGGTGCGCAATGCGGATGGGCTGTACTGGTTCTCCGATTTTCAGGACCGCGTGGACTTCAAGCAGATCGCTGTCGTGCTCGACAACTTGAAGCGCCGGAAGCAGCGATTGTATATTCACTCTTCTGGCAAGGGGGAGTACTTTGACCTAGTCAAAA
This sequence comes from Prosthecobacter sp., assembly GCF_044373815.1. Classification (GTDB taxonomy): domain Bacteria; phylum Verrucomicrobiota; class Verrucomicrobiia; order Verrucomicrobiales; family Verrucomicrobiaceae; genus Prosthecobacter. The sequence continues at coordinate 496 of NZ_JBIPNG010000268.1, forward strand.
AACAGCTCGTGGTGCCCACGGAGGGTGATGCGTATATTGAGGAGTGAGGAGGTGGCGCATGCAGCGCGTCACCGAACCGGTACAAAACGCACGATGTTGCGGTGGTAGACTTCGCACTCCTTCTTGTGCATCCAGATGCTGAACCAGAAGAGGAGGGCACCGAAGATGACGACGGAAAACACCAGTAGACGGCTTTTGGGAGAACGCGATGCGGCGAGGGCGGCGAAGCTGCACAGCGACATCACGTAGTAGGGCCAGGCCCAGTCTTTGCGACGCTGGGTCTGCTCCTGAATCAGCGGGGCGAAATCGGGTGAGCGTGTGGCGAGGATGCGGGGCGTCGCTTTGTCGCGCAGGTCGATGTAAGGCCAGACGCTGGCGCAGGAGACGCCGATGATGGCCAGAGCGAGCATGCGGCACTTGGCCTCGCCGAACATGAAGGAGACGATCAGAAACGTCAGGCCGATGCCCAGCCCGTACAGGGGCAGGGGCTCCAGCAGCAGATGGAGGTACTCGGGGTCGCAGATGCTCTGCCAGAGGGTGGTGAGTTCGCGCCACATGGGGAGGGATGCTGAATGCTGATGGACTGGGGTGCAAGGTGGGGATGAGACTGAATGGAGACTCGATGATTGACGAAGCTTTCCTTTTTAGTTATATTTCCATAATATTAATTAATTTCCATATGAAGACTGGTTTCCTTCTCTTGTTCCTGAGCGCTGGATCTTTGATTTCAGGCGCTGATCCCGCGCAGCCCGCGACGGCACCGTTGGCTGGCGCTCCGGCGGAAATCACACGATTCTACCATGATGTGAATTTAGCTGCTTGCTTGTGCACTCCGAAGGAGCGCGTGCTGGTGAATCTCAGGCTCAAGACTAACTCGACGGACGGGCTCTCTGCGCGTCTACAATCGGTGGCACAGGCTGTTCAGAGAATACGCGAGGCTTCGACGTTCATCGATCCGCAGATGGTGCATGATGCGGGTATATTCCAAAGCTCTGCAGAAGAACTCACCGAGATTGCCTCGATGCAGCGGATCGGCAATCGCATTCTGGTAGAGGTGAGCACGCGATCCGTCTCTCCTGAAACGAGGTCATGGCTGGTGGCTCAATTTGAAAATCCGGCGCAAAAGACTGCGGCTGCCGATTCCGCAGGCATGGCTGAAGTGCTCAAGCAGTCGGCCCGCAAAGAGATTCATGTCTGGAATCAGGTGCATGGCCGCTGGGTGCGCGATGAGGCGGGTATAGTGCTGCTGAAGCTGGCGAAGTAAGAAAGTAGTCGAGATTCTTAGCTCGTTCAGGGAGGGATCTAAGGCATCCAGAGCGAGCTAAAGCTCACGAGTACTTTTAAAACAGGTCTGTCTGCCCGGTGACTGGTGGCATGAGGCCGAGTTTGCGGTAGGCGGCGGGCATGGCGACGCGGCCGCGAGGGGTGCGTTTGAGGTAGCCTTGCATGACGAGGTAGGGCTCGTGGACGTCTTCGAGGGTGCTGGTGTCTTCACCGACGGCGACGGCGACGCTGCCCATGCCGACGGGGCCGCCATCGAACTTGCCAATGATGGTTTCGAGGATGCGAGTGTCCATTTCGTCGAGGCCGGATTCATCGATGTCGCGCATGGTGAGTGCCTGACGGGCGACGTCTTCGGTGACGATGTTTTGCGCTTTCACCTGGGCGAAGTCACGGACCCAGCGGAGGAGGTGATTGGCGATACGTGGGGTGCCCCGGGAGCGGCGGGCGATCTCGTGCGCACCTTCGGGTTCGATGGCGACGTTCATCAAACGTGCGGAGCGGATGAGGATGTGCTGGATCTCCTCGGCGGTGTAGTAGTCGAGACGGTTGGGAATGCCAAAGCGTGAGCGCATCGGCGCGGTGAGCATGCCTGCGCGGGTGGTGGCGCCGACGAGCGTGAAGGGCGGGAGATCGATGCGGATGGTGCGCGCTTTGGGCCCCTGATCGATGATGATGTCGAGGCGGTAGTCCTCGATGGCGGGATACAGATATTCCTCGATGCTGGGGTGGAGGCGGTGGATTTCGTCGATGAAGAGGACATCGCGCTCCTGAAGATTGGTGAGGATGCCGGCGAGATCGCCCGCGCGATCGATCTGCGGGCCGCTGGTGGTGTGCAGCTTGGTGCCGATGGCATTGGCGATGAGATTGGCGAGGGTGGTCTTGCCCAGGCCGGGCGGGCCGCAGAGCAGCACGTGGTCCAGAGACTCTCCGCGCATCTTGGCGGCCTCGACCATGACGAGGAGCTGTTCTTTGACCTTGGTCTGGCCGTGGAACTCGGAGAAATCCGCCGGGCGGAGGGCGAGATCGAAGGGAGAGTCGGGGTCGTTGAGCGTGGGATTCACTACTTATATAGGAGCGTGCGTGGCGCAGAGTGCAAGGTGTGGCGCGTCGCTCTTCGCGCAGGGAGGCACAGATTTTGGCAATGCTGAGAAGTGGGGAGGGTGAGAGCTGATTGGAGCAATGACGGAAAGCTTCAGGCAACGCCCTCTCGGTCAATTCGACCTCAACGACTCGGAGGCGCAAAGCGTGAGTGATCGTTGGGATCGACGGCCTTTTCCTGCTCCTTCGCGACCGTTTGCGCTTGGAAAGAGGCACTCGCAGCCTGAAGCGGTGCATGGGGCTCTTCGGTTGCGGACGGATGGCTGACGACCGTGATTTTACTCGGGGCGGTGGCATGCTCCAGCCAGCGGAGGACGCCTGTCACGGGCAGCGCCACGATAAGGAAGGTCAGAATCGGGTAGTAGGCTCCATCGAAAGTTTGTGCTTGAAACTCGGAGATCCAGGAGGCTGGCGGCAGATTGGCAAAGGTGAGCACCACCGCGACAGCCACCACAACCCATTGCAGCCAGCGGAAAGCGTGACTCAGCGCAGGGGCTGCCCGCAAGCGTGCGGCCTTTTCCTCCTGTTCGGCTTGCAACTGGTCCATGAACTTTTCAATCGCGGCCACTCGTGCTTGTGCCGGCAGTTGGCGCACCTCCCATAGGGGATGCCAGTGCAGCAGATCGCGCACGGGCGAAAATAGCATGGACGCCCGCCGTGCCTGCGCCCACGAAAGCCGTGCGCCCAGTCGCAGTCGCGCATGCAGCCACGAGGACAGCGGTCGCAGCCACAGCCACCAGATGATAATCCCTGCGAGGAAGCACAGGATAAAGAGAATCGGATGTCCCTTGGCCGGTGGATTGGGCACACTGAGCAGGAACATCGCTACTGCGGAGGCCATGCCAGCGAGCTTGGCTAGAAGGTCGAAGATGTGTGTCCAGAAGAGCATGGGGAGTCAGGATGAAGGACGCTCGATGTTTGTCCTGAGCCCTGTTGCTTGGCAATGGTTAAGTGGGAGGGGATCTGAACCAGAGGCACTTGGCAAGTGCTTCTCCTTGGGGGCTCTGTGCCTCTTACTCGCGACGGATGGAATCGGTGAGGGTGCCGCGCACGGCTGTGGCCACGGCGATGGCGCAGATTGCGAGGCCGAAGCCGAGGACGGCGACGATGAGCTCAACCAAGAAGGCGAGGGGCAGGCTGCCGCCGCGTTCGATCAATTGAGGAAGCACGGCGAGTGAGGCGGTGACGACGCCGAGAATGAGGCCGAGGACGAGCAGGAGGCTGTGCTCTCCCATGATCATGCTGCGCAGTGCTCCTGCGCGGAAGCCGAGGGCCAGCATGAGGCCGAGCTCGCCGCGGCGTTCCAGCACATGGCGGGCGATGAGGACGCCGATGCCGGCGGTGCCCAGCAGAACGCCGAGACCGCCGAGGACGGTGAAGATGCCGATGTACGTATTCTGCACGCTGAGGAACAACTCAAGGCGCTGACGCGTGGGCTCCAAGGCGAGGCCGCGCTGCTCAAGCTGGCGGGTGAGATGGGCGGCGATTTCGGCTGACTGCTCCGGTTTGGCATCGACCAAAAAGAAGCGATAGCCGGCGGCATCAGGATACTTTGAGAGGTAGTCTTTTTCGGTGATGATCATTTTGCCCTGCAGGATGGAACCGGCGAGGAGGCCGACAATTTTCACCTGGAAGGTGTTTCCGGAACTGTCCTGGTAGTCCAGCGTATCGCCCACGCCTTTGCCGAGGCCCCACATGGCGGTGGCTTGATCGGCGATGGCGGGGATGCATGAGTCGTCGTTGAGCTTGTCCCATGAACCTGAGGCAAAGGCAAAGGTGCCGGTGAGCTTGGCCGGGTCTGCGGCGACGAGAACGGGCTTTTGGGCGCGGTTGAGATTCAAGCAGCTTGCGTCATCGCCATCGCGCACGCGGAAGGGCACCACGCGGGCCTGAGGCATGAGCTTTTCATCGAGGCCGAAGGCATCCCAGCCTGCTTTCACATTGAGGTCTTCATACACGGGCAGTGAGGATTCGCCGATGAGCGCGAAGCCGCCGGTACCGGAGTCGCGTGCGGTGGTGTCTCCTGCGCTCATGCGGAAGGCGTTTACCGCGACCACGAGGAAGATGCCACCTGCCATCATGCCGATGACGGCAAGGCTGCGGGAAGGACGGCGGGAGATGTTGCGCAGGCCGATCTGTCGGAGTGAGCGAGCGAGTGTGCCGCTGTCCCGCCGCATCCAGCCGCGCAGGAAGAGCAGGCCGGCGATCATCATCAGCATGCCGGAACCAAAGAACATGCCCGCGACGGCTTCGGGATTTTTCAGCACAAACCCGGAGGCAAGAAGAGCCAGCGCGACGACTGCGAGAATGAGCATCGGTTTGCTGCCATGCTTTTTCTGAGCGGGTGCGAGGTCATCGCTCCATGAACCGGCGAGCAGGTCACGCGCCTGGATTTTAAAGAGCTTCCGACTGGCCCACCCGAGGGTGAGCAGGACGACGACCAGCGTGGCCAGGGCTGCATTGAAGATGGTGCTAAAGCTGGCGCTGAAGATGAGGGGCAGCCCCTGCGTGGCTCCCGTCCAGATGGCGGAGAGTCCGTGCAGCGCGGTCTGCGTGTAAAATATGCCGCCGAACACACCAAGTAAAACGCCTGCCGTGGCGATGACGCCTGCCTCCAGCAGCCAGGCGCGGCGCACCATGCCGCGAGTCCAGCCCACGGCCAGGAGCAGGCCGATCTGCGCGGCGCGACGCTCAAGCGTGAACAGAAACAGAAGCGCGGCAAAGACGAGAGCGGCTGCGATCAGAAACATGCTGAGGCCGATGAAGAGGCCGCCGAAGTCCACGCTGCCTTTGGCGGCGTTTCCGGCATCCTGTTTGAAATCACGCGGCACGAGGCCGATGTCTGCAAGCTGCAGTCGCAGGGCGAGTGCGTTTGACTTTGCCTCCATGGTCTGACCTTCATTTGGCAGGCGAATGGCGGTGAGCTTGCCAAAGCGATTGGCCCAGAGTTTTTGACCGGCAGCCAGGGTGATGAATCCCTTGGGGGTGCCTTTGAATTCATCCCAGTAGGCTTCGTCCTTGTCGCGGATGGCCTTCATGTCCATCGGGATGCCGGGCTCCCAGTCGCGGCAGTTGTCCACATCCGAAACGCCGGGGAAATCGGGAGTCCAAGCCTTGGTGACCATGGGATCATCCATGGGGAGAATCTTCGCGACTTTGAATTTTGCGGACTGCTGTTTGAGATCACGACCCAGACCTACCACGAAGTATTTGACCTCCAGTTCATCGCCGATGGCGAGTTTGTGATCATCCGCCAGCCACTGGGTGATGGTGATTTCATCATCCTTGCCGTGGCCGGTCGCTGTGATCATGGAGTAGGGGGTGCCGCCCTGCTTGGAGGTGATGCCGTTGACCAGATAAGTGAGCACACCGTAGGCACCTTTGAATTCGCCGAGCTTGTCCGCGATGCTGCGGTCCAGGAACACGCGGCTGGTGCTGATCTCCCAGTCCTTCTGCGCGCCTTCGAGGCGTTTGAGTTTGAGTGCGAAATCTGCGAGGGTGCGATGTTCTTCCACATGCGCACGCAGGGTGTTGAACTGCGGATGAAGAAGGGCATTCACCCGGCCATCCATTTCGAGCTGGGTTTGAAGGTCAGCGAGATTTACAAACACCGAGTCAGGCGGCACCTGCGAGGCGGTGAGCTGAAAGGCACCGAAGTCTTCCGCACTGATCACCGCTGCGACAGTGCGCCGAAGGGAGATGTCTTGATTGGTGCTGCCGGAGAGGGGGGCATCGCGTGATATGGCGCTGGGGCGCTCCAATCGGATGAGGATGGTATCTCCTACTTTCACGCCGAGTTTGCGGGCGAGCGGTTCATTGATGGCCACGGCGGACTTATCAAAGGCGATGTCCTTGGCGCTGGTGCTGAGCTTCCAGAAGCTGGCGTCCACGCCGAGCACCTGGGCTCCGTTCACACGCACCTTGCCATTGGCTGCATTCGCCGCGCCGGTGGCGATGATGACGGGGGCTGCATTGGTTTTTCGCGCGAGGGTTTCGGTGAACCATCGGTCTCCGCCGAGAATGCCTCCTTCCACCTTGCCGAGGCGCAGGGCGGCCACGCGCTCCAGGCTGGCACGCACGGAATCTCCGACGAGCATGGAGCCGGTCAGAATCGTGGCAGCTAGGAAGGTGCCGAAGAGCAGGCCCAGATGACCACGCCAGTAATGGCGTGCGGACTGGAGGACGTAATCCGTGAGTTTCATTGCAGAGCGCCTTCGTGAATCGTCAGCACACGGCCCATGCGGTCAGCCTGTACACGGTGATGGGTGACCATGATCAGCGTGACGCCGCTGCTTTTCTGAAGCTGGAGCAGCAGATCGGTCAAAGTGTCGGCGCTGGTCTCATCGAGAGCGCCGGTCGGTTCATCGGCGAGGATGAGGCGGGGCTGGTTGATCAAGGCGCGTACAAAAGCCACACGCTGGCGTTCGCCGCCGGAGAGCTGCGCGGGCTTCCAGTCCATGCGGTCCTTGAGACCCACCTGTTCGAGAAGAGATTCCGCGCGCTGCAAGGCATCTGCGGGAGGTGATTTCAGGGCGAGCGTGGGGAGCAGCACATTCTCCAGTACGGAGCACTGCGGCATGAGATGATGGAGCTGGAAGATGAAGCCGATTTTTTGACTGCGCACTGAGGCAAGCTGCTGGGCCGTCAGGCTGGCGAGGGCCTGGCCATCAAACGTGATGTCACCGGAGTCGGGCAGATCGAGCGTGCCGAGAATGTTCAGCAGGGTGCTTTTGCCGCAGCCGGAGGGGCCGACGACGGCCACGGATTCACCGGCTTCAATGCTGAGATTGATGCCGCGCAGCACGGGCACCTGAGCGCCGCTGCCAGGGTCGGTGTAGGATTTGGAAACGTTGGTTAGTTGGATGAGTGGCATGGGGTAAGCGTAGGCAAGCTGGGGCGGTTGAACAGCGGGAAATGAGGCATCCATTGTGCCTGACTTGTCACTGCAGCTTCGTCATTCGACCCGCTTGCGGATGGTTCAGGCTGCTTGAACGATACGCCAGCGTTTCGCTTTGAACTCATGGCGGGGCAGGGTGTTGGGCTCGGCGAGGCGCACTGAAATACGAAGGGAGAAGGTGTCCTTCAGTTTGGTTTCGAGGCGCTTGAGCAGCTGCTTCGCCACATTGCCGTCCAATTCGACGACCAGCTCGATCTCGTCCATGGCATCCACCTTGCGCTGTTCGACCATGTATTCGACGACTTCGGGGAACTGCCGCACAACGGCTTCGATGGCGCTGGGATAGATGTTCACGCCGCGCACGACGATCATGTCGTCCACACGGCTGAGGATGCCGCCATCGAGCATCAGCCTGCCGCGGTGGAGTTTCTTTTTCACCCAGTCACCGGTGCGGTAGCGCAGCAGCGGGCAGGCGGTGCGGTCCAGCGTGGTGAGGATCAATTCGCCACATTCGCCATCGGCGACTTCGACGCCTGTCTGCGGATCGACGATCTCAGCGAGGTAGGCCTCCTCAATCACCACGAGTTGTCGCGGCATGTCTTCCGTTTCGTAGCTGACGGGGCCGACTTCGGTCATGCCGTGATGGTCAAACACACGAGCTTCCCACAGTTCCTCGATGCGCTTGCGCACCTCGGGCACGCTGCCGCCAGTTTCACCTGCCACGATGACCTTGTTGATGCGCAGGCCCATGCGTTCCACGCCGGAGGGGGCGCCGATCAGTTCCCCCAGACGCAGCGCATACGTTGGGGTGCAGCAGAGGACCGTGGCACCATAGCGAGCCATGGCCTCCAGGCGTGCCTGACTGGACATGCCGCCGGTGGGGATGATGAGGTAGTCTTTTGCGGCAGCTTCATAAGCCGTCCAAAAACCGAGGAACGGGCCGAAGGAGAATGCGAAGAAGATGCGGTCGCGGCCTTTGACGAGCCCTGCTGCATCGAAGACTCGCTGCCAGCACTTGAGCATGGCATCCCAGCTTTCGGGGGTGTCCACCCAGGCCATGGGTACTCCGGAGCTGGTGCCGCTGGTCTGGCAAAAGCGGGTGTACTGGCTGATGGCCCGTGTCAGATTGGTGCCGAAGGGTGGGTTCGCGAGGCGGTCTGCCTGAATGTCCGCCTTGGTGGTGAAGGGCACCTGCGCGATGAAATCCTCCACGCGATTGAGGCGGCT
>NZ_JBIPNG010000269.1:0-9000 GCF_044373815.1 Prosthecobacter sp.
GCATTGCTTGGCCGCGAGCACCAGTTTTTCTACCAGCACCTCGATGATCGCCGCCTGCACACTGGCACTGAGATCGGCCAGCACCTGTTCGCTATTCAGATCGACGCGCGGCAGTTCATACAGCACGGCGGTCTTCAAGCCGCTGAAACTGAACTCCAGGCTGCGGCCATCTAGGAAGCTCCTTGGAAAGGCGAAGGCAGTTGGGTCGCCACGCGTGGCCAGTTTGTCGATCTCCGGCCCGCCGGGGTAGGGGAGTCCGATCATCTTCGCCACCTTGTCAAAGGCCTCGCCTGCGGCGTCATCGCGCGTGCGTCCCAGAAGTTCGTACCGGCCCACGCCATGCACGCGCACCAGCATCGTGTGTCCACCGCTGACGATGAGCGCCACACAGGCTCGCACCGGGCCGTTACCATCCATAAAGGGGGAGAGCAGGTGGCCTTCCATGTGATTCACGGCCAGGAAGGGCTTGTTTTCAGAGATGGCGAGCGCCTTCGCCATCGACGTGCCAATGAGCAGCGAACTCACCAGCCCCGGACCGCTGGTGGCTGCAAAAGCTGACATGTCTCCGAGCGTTTTGCCTGCGTCAGCAAGGACCTGCTGAACCAGTGGCCTCACGTGGAGGATGTGATTGCGTGAGGCCACCTCCGGCACGACTCCGCCATACTGGCGGTGAATTTCGATCTGCGAGGCGATCCTGCCGGCGATCAGCTCACCGTCCAGAGTACAGATGGCCGCGGCAGTCTCATCGCAGGAGGATTCAAGGGCGAGCAGGCAGTCTGGCATGGCAGTCCATCAATGAAGTATAAACGGAAGTCCAGCATCTGGAATTCGGCGCTGAAAGGGTGAAAAAAGAAGCCGCCGTCCCCCGGTTGGGTGGGGAACGGCGGCGCAATATGGCAGTTGCCTGTCAGATTAGAGCTTGTGACCGTCTTTGCAGTCGGCCTTCGCTTTGGCGTCGCACTTCGCACATGCCGTCTTAGCTGGAACAGGATGCATGAAGCATCACGGACGCAGCGACAGAACAGTGGCAAGACGGATCATTAAATGATCACACGTAAGTTTCACAACCAGCCGCACTAGGCGGCGGACTGCTTACTTGCCGCTGTGCACTGGTGGTGGCGGCGGCGGAGGAGCAGGCTGCTGGCAAGCGGAGAGGACGGCGGAAGCCGCGATGAGGGTAAGGATAGCGATTTTCATGTGTGTGGGTGTTAACCTGTTTGTTAAGCTTCCCATCCACCAGACTCCTGGCAGCGGGATTTTTCGAGATTAACGACAACTTCTGTTTTTGCAAACAGCCAAATGCATTCTCTGCGAAAACGCGCAATAGAGGCATAAGAAAGAAGAAACTTGGGAGTACCAGAATGTCAGGCTGTGTTTTGATGGTAATTAACCATAAGGTCCGTTCTCCCCTAAGCCGTAGGCCATGCCCAAGATTTCACCGTCGTCTTCTGAAAAAAAGATGCGCAGCGGCCTGCAGCAAACTTCGCAATCGTAATCCACATCGCACGGCACCTCATTATAGGATGGGGCGGGAACCTCAAATTCCTGAAAACAGCTTGGGCAGGTGACTGGGGTGGTGTGCATCGGCACATGGAAACGCATCATCCGTGTCCGGTGTATGCAGCTTTCTCTTGGGATGCAGAGAGGATCGCCTCATCTGGCGGTACGGCGCGCGCCCAGATGGACCCTGTTTGCTCCTATCTCAACCCCGCCAAAAACGCGATGATATCTGCCGCTTCCTGTTCAGTCATGCTTTGCAGCAGTCCCTCGGGCATCAGCGACACTGGCTGCGGCTGCTGATTTTTGATTTGGTCACGCTTGATCGTCTGTGACTGTCCGGTGGGGATTTTAAGAGTGATCGCACCTTCATCGGAATGGGTGACGAAACCGCTTTGCACGCTGCCGTCCTTCAATGTGACGAGCCAGGTCTCGTAGCCCTTGGCGATGTTTTTTGAGGGCTTATGCAGGCTTTCGAGGATTTGCTCACGCGTCAGTCGCGCCCCCGCTTTGCTCAAATCGGGACCGAAATCGCGGCCGATGCCGTTGACGATGTGGCAGGCCAGGCAGGTCGCCAGTTTGCCACTCATGTTGACGAGCTCACCACCGCGCTTCGCATCGCCTTGGACTGCGAGGAGCTTTTTCGCGTCAAAATTCACGCCGAGGGTCTTCACCCTCTGCTCGGGCGGCAGGAAGCGCTCAAACAAGGAGGTGATGTTTGCATCGCCACTGGCCATGGCGGCTTTGATGGAGGCTTCACGAGGCTGGGGGGGCAGCAAATCGTTGTTGATCACCATCATCAAATGAGACGGAGTCGGGAACCAGCGCATGGGATCCGCACCTCCGACTTGTTTGTCTGCCTCAAGCAGAGCAACGGCGCCTTCAAAGCTCAAGCGGCTCTTCCGGTCATACTCAACGGTGTAGCTCAGCGCAGGTGTATTTTTGGTGGGAAGATCACTGATCCAATCCCAGAGCAGCCGAACACCAGCCGGATCAGGATCGCGTGCGCCAATCATCGGCATGTGGCCGCTTCCGGTGCGGGCCACACGATGAAACAGAATGCTTCGTTGAGGGGCCAAAGGATGGACGACGGCGGGGTCCTTAATGCCTAGATCACCCCGTGTGGGCTTTTCATAGATCAGCATCGTTTCAGCCGTGAGCAGGTCATAATTCACCATTAGCGGCACGCTGCCGCCGCCGTGACGGCGATGGCAATGGGCGCAGTTTGCGTGCAGCCAGGAGCGGGCGCGGGATTCGAGGTCGGCCTTGGTGTCGCGACTGGAGATGAGGTGGTTCTTCAAGCGGTCGAGGAAAGGGCCGTCGAAAAGTTCAGGGGATTCGGAGAGCTTTTTGCCGCCAATGCTGACGAGCTGATCTGGCTGAAATCCAAGAGCGAAGCTGCTCCAGTTGTTATGACAGCGGGCGCATTCGGCTCGGCCATGGATGCGCCAGGGCTGCTTTTGCACGGTGAAATCTTCACCATCGGCGTCGACGAGTTCGGCATCGGTGCCTTGGTCATTCCAACGGTAGGAGTAACCGCTCCAGGTCTCGCCGTCGAAATGGAGTACCTGGGTTTCGATGCGCTGCTGGGTGGCAGGCCAGGTGATGGTGCGGGCGAGCACGGATTCGGCGGGCCACTCGACTTTGTAGTTCGGCTTGGCGGGATTGCCGCTGCTCGTTGTCTTGATGCTTTTGCCTTCGGGCAAGGCCACATAGCGCGTGGCCGTGGCACCGTCCTGCCACATGGGTTCGGCGATCTCAAACGGCAGCACGCCTGCGGAGGGTGTTTGCGCGGCGGTGTCGGAAAAGAGTCCTGTGGCGCTGAGCTTGCGTGGAAACTGGCTCGGTTTACCGACGGCAGGGTTCGGTGCCAGGCGGTAGATTCGCGTGCTGTTTTCCCAGTTCATCCAGTACACCTCGCCATCTTCGCTTTGACCGAAGGTCACGATCTTGTGCGGGGTGTCGGCGATTTCCTCACGGCGGGTGACTTGTTTGCCATCATGCCAGAGCGCCCAGATCTTGCCAGTTTCGTAGTCGCCGTAGATGTAGGCTCCGCTCAGTTCGGGAAAGCGGGGGCCGTGATAGACGTAGCCGCCTGTGATGCTCGCGGCCTCTGTGTGAGGATGCGCGGCCACGGGCGGGATGATGGGCTCGGGTCGCTGGGTTTCGGGCTTGATCGGCTGGCTTGCCTCATACGCGCTCCAGCCATGATTGCCGCCGCGCTGCACCAGATGAATCATTTCCCACAGTTCCCAGCCGACATCACCGCACCACAAGCGGCCTTTGCCATCAAAGCTGATTTTCCAAGGATTGCGAAAGCCGAAGGCCCAGATTTCCGGCATGGCCTTGGGTGTTTTTAAGAACGGATTGTCGGCTGGAATGGCATAGGCTTTGCCGTTTTCCGCATGATCCACGTCGATGCGCAGGATGGAGGACAGCAGATCGCTGATGTCCTGCCCGGTGTTCAGCGGGTCGGGCGGGGAGGGGACTTCAGCGTCGCCGGTTGATATGTAGAGCATGCCATCGGGGCCGAACTGCAGCGAGGCTCCATTGTGTCCGCCACTGCGCCAGGTCAGCAACACGGTCTCTGACTTAGGATCGAGCACCGGCGGCTCCTGCTGCGTGAGTTTGAAGCGTGAGAGCTTCGTGCCATCGGGGACTTTATCGCCGTAGGCATAGCAGAGGAAGACATGGCCGTTCTCCTTCCACCGCGGATGAAACGCGATGCCATAGGCATATTGCAGCAGCGGATGCTCCGGCTTGAGATCGATAAGCAGGTCCTTGGCGCTGGCGTCCGGTGCATCCTTGAAACTCCAGATTTTGCCCCCTTTTTCGACAGCGACAAACCGTTGCGCTCCGGGCACGGCGATCATCTCCAAGGCATCCTGAAGTGGGATGGAGGCAAACATCTGTTCCGCGATGAAGGGTTTCGGTGCTTCGGGTGAACCATGGACGTGGGAGCTGGTCCATTGCGCACGAATCGCGGTGGTGAAGGCGAGGCAGAGGAAAAACACACGGTGCATCTTTGCATCATGGAATGAACAGGCGGCATTCGCCAAGCATGAAATGAGCGTGCCTGCCAGGGCTGGTACTTGCGGCTTGTGCTGGTACGCATGCCTTTGGTAGTCTCCCAGCATGCATGCCCCGCTGCGTTTCCTGCTGTTTTTGCTCATCTCCGTTCATCTGAACGCCGCTGACAATTCCGGCGGACCTGTGGACTTGGGGGCCCCTTCTTCGCTCCGCACGGGCACCCTGCTGCGGGAAAAGCGCGAAGTGCGGGTGCAGGAGGGGAAAGGCCGCATGCAGAAGTCCAATTCGGCCAATGATTTCTTCTGCCGCTTCGTTCAACGGGTCAACCTCGTCCGACGCTTGCAGGGAACTGACACCGAGGAGGTGCAGGTGCGCGAGATGGTCTGTGAACTGATCAATTACAACGGTCCCGCCCCGCAGTCTGTCGAACAGGCCGGGCCCTTGGTGGGCAAAACCCTCCGTCTGCGCAAATTAGATGGAAAATGGAAATGCGCCCTGGTCGGAGGCAAGCCCACTGCCGAGCAGCAGAAGTTCCTCAACGATCTGGCATTCACCAGTCTTCTGCTGGAGATCCCAGAGGCATGCCTCATCAATCAGACACACAAAGCCGGTGAGACATGGAAAATCAGCATCAATGAGTCCAATGGCAAGGACTACGGCGCGGTGGTCGCGAAGGACATCGAATGCACCCTGGCTGCTGTGGATGAACACCCCGACGGGGCGCAGGCAACCGTCCATATTGTCGGCAATTTCACCATGGAGCGGCCCATGAATTATCTCAGCCGCATCGAGGTCGCTTTCGACATCACTCTCGTCCGCCGCCTCTCCGACATGTTGGATGTGAACACCAAGATCACCGGCAGCCTCAAGAACACCGCCCAAGTCAACGACGCGGATGGCAAGCCGGCGCAGCTCATTCTTGAGCTCCCTTACACCCTCGTCCGCACCCAGGCGGTCGAGCGCAAATAGCCGCCGCACGCAAAAAATCGTCATTCACAGTCGACTTTCGCCAATCTTTCTCCTTCTTCCCTGCCTCAACTCAACCACACACCTGACATGCCACGCCCAGTAACTCTCTTCACCGGCCAGTGGGCCGATCTTTCCGTTGATACCATGATCCAGAAGGCCAAGGCTTTCGGTTATGACGGTGTCGAACTTGCCTGCTGGGGCGACCACTTCGAAGTGGACAAGGCCGATCAGGCCTACTGCGATGACAAGCGCGCCAAACTGAAGGCCGCAGGCATGCAGTGCCACGCCATCTCCACCCATCTCGTCGGCCAGGCCGTGTGCGACAACATCGACCCACGGCACGCCCAGATTCTTCCCGCCCACATCTATGGCGACGGCAATCCTGAAGGCGTCCGCCAGCGTGCCGCTGAAGAGCTCATCAAGACCGCGCATGCCGCCAAGCGTTTCGGCGTCAGTGTCGTCAACGGCTTCACCGGCAGCAGCATCTGGCACCTCGTTTATTCCTTCCCACCGAACCTGCCGGGGCAGATCGACGCCGGCTACAAGGACTTCGCCAAGCGCTTCACCCCGATCTTCGACGAGTATCAAAAGCTCGGCATCCGCTACGCCCTCGAAGTGCATCCCACGGAGATCGCCTTCGACATCGCCAGTGCCGAGCGCGCTCTGCAGGCCGTCGATTACCATCCAGCATTCGGCTTCAACTACGACCCCAGCCATTTTGGCTACCAGGGCGTCGATTATGTGAAGTTCCTCTACAAGTTCAGCGACCGCATTTTCCACGTGCACATGAAGGACGTCGCCTGGGGCATCGGTGACGGCACCGCCGGCGTCTTCGGCGGCCATGTCGATTTCCACAAGCCAAGCCGTTACTGGGACTTCAAGTCCGTGGGCCGTGGCAACATCAACTTCGAGCGCATCATCCGCGCCCTCAACGACATCGACTACGGTGGCCCCCTGAGCGTCGAGTGGGAAGACGGCGCGATGGACCGCGAGTTCGGCGCCGCCGAATCCGCCGCCTTCGTGAAGAAGATCGACTTCCCGCCTTCGAAGATCATCTTCGACGCGCAGTTCGCTGAGAACAGCAAGTGATGGAGGGCGCACGCTCGTGCGCAACATCCGCAACTTTTTGACGGCCCGGGATCACCTCCCGGGCCGTTTTTTTTTCACTCCACTGCTTTCCGCAGTTCCATCACCGTGTTGACAATATTCTCCTCGGTCTTGTCGCTCCACCGTGTGGGATGCGAGCCGTAGATCATGGCACCGCCGCCTTCGTAGCCGCCTTCCTGCCAGATGCGCAGGCTGGGGATGTAGGCCATGACGTCGTTGGTGTAGCCGCTGACCCAGACGATGGGATCCTTGATATCCTGCTTGAGGCGGAGTGAGTAGTCCACAACGACTTCACCGCCGAGCGTGACCCAGGTGAGATCGTTGCCGAGACGAAGCACCTGCACGGGATAAGGATAGGTTGTGGACAGCGGGCCTTCGTCGGCGATGCGCTGGAGCACGCGGGTGGCATGCGTGACCTGCCATGTGTTCGTGGATTTCTGCTCTTCGAGAAGCTGTTCTTTGGTTGGCAGCTTGTCATAGGCCAGCGGGATCTCACGATACGCGGCGCGGATGGGGCCTTTGAGGCGCTGCATGTGGGTTTCCAGCGCGGCTTGCACGGAGGTGGCGAGCGATTTGCCATGCGTTTGCGCGAGTTCCACCGTCCTGCGTGGGTAGGGGTTCTGATCGCCGCTGCAACCGTTCGCAAACATCGCCACCGCATCGGGATGAGCCTTTTCAATTTCCTGCTGCGCATAGCCCGCGTAGTCGCCGCTGAATTTTTGATGACCAAGTGTGGTGCAGTGGCAGGAGTAGCCAAAGATGATCGCGATGTCCTTGCCATCCGCGCTGCTGGCTTTGAGCACGGGCACTGTTTGATCCACCGGGCCTTTCGGGTTCGGGAAATTGCTCCAGCCGCCTTTGCCATCGGGGGTGCGGCGGTTCATCGAAACACCGCAGCGTGCGGTGCTGTAATCGAGATGCGCTGGCACCGATTTTTGAAGCGCTTCACCGACGAGTTTGACCAAGGTGTTTTCCAACTGGGCCGTAAATTCCGCCGCTTCTTTCTCACGCAGCGCCAGATCATCAGCGCCATGAATCTTGCTCGTGCGAAGTTCCGGTCCGCTGTGCGTGTGGGAGGCGTTGATGGCTAGGTTTGCGGGTTCGATGCCGTGTTCCTTTTTCACACGTTCAGCGATAGCGAGGCGAAGATTTCGCGGCACTCCGATCAAATCCATCGTGATCAGCGCAAACCGTCCGCCCGATTGATCAGTGAGCACGAATGCTTTCGCGAACAAATCCAGTTCCACACCTTCAGAGGGTTTGGTGCGCCCTGCATAACCCGCCATCCACATGGCTTTCTCCGGCGTGATTTTGGCCGATGCAGCACCTGCCTTCCAGGCGGGCGATTCGGCTACGGGAGCGGCGGCAATGACGAAGATGGCAAGGAGGATGGGCAGCCAGAGTTTCATACTCACTACCAAAGCCGCCAGGCTGACAATTCTTTATCGCTGCGTGCAAATACCCTGTTTCCCGCGAATGCCGGATGCGCCCAAGTTTTGCCGATGATCTGCCAGCGGGCCAGTTCTTCGCGCTTGTCGGGCTTCAGTGTGACATAGACGAGTTCACCATTGGAGTTGAGCAAGGCCGCAAGGTTGGTTGATTCCTGCATCCACACGAGGCTCATCTGCGGGTTGCTCTCCTTCGGTGTGAGTGAGTTGTCATCGCTCCAGAGGATTCTGCCGGTCTTAAGTTCGAAGGCTTGGAGGCCGCGAGTTTTGTCGAGCATGTAAACGACGCCGTCTTTGTACAATGGAGCCGACATGAGTCCGCAGATCTCGGTTTGATTTTCCCAAAGCAGCGTGGCGCTCTTACCGAGTTGAAGCGCCTTCGCGCCGTGCCAGTAGCCCGAGACGAGCAGAATGCCATCACGATAGAGCGGTTGCGCGATGCTGACGCCATAGGTGATCTTGTATGGAAAGAGCCAGTTCACCCGACCGCTGTCTGCATCGAGACTCTGCACATGCTCCGGTCCCCATGCGATCAGCTGACGTGTGCCCGCATGCGAGATGATCTCCGGCGTGCAGTATCCCGCTGGATCTGGGCCGCCCCGCCAGATTTCTTGGCCGGAATTTTTGTCCAAGGCGATGACTGAGCCTGCATTCGCTCCGACATGCAGGAGTACTCGATTCCCATCGATCACCGGCGACGCGGCAAAACCCCACGTCGGAATCTCCGCCCCGAAGGTTTTGACCGTGTCCACCTGCCATACCACCCGGCCCGTCACAGCATCAAGACACACAGCCACGCCCGTCGCACCCAAGGCGTAGGCCTTGCCATCGGAAATGTTCACCGATGAACGCGGCCCGGTCCCATATTCCATGGTTCCATAGCTGACTTCCCAGCTGTGCTGCCAGATATTTGAGCCGCTCTCAGCATCGAAGCACAGACTGCGTTCGA
>NZ_JBIPNG010000697.1:0-2539 GCF_044373815.1 Prosthecobacter sp.
CGCCTGCAGAGTTTCGCAAACTGACCACACGTCTCGTGGATCTGCATCCGGTGACCCTTATGCAGAATGCCCGCACTTCGGGTGGTGGCAATCTCACTCTGGTGCCGCAGAAGGCCATCACAGTGGGCCCCAAGGAAACCTGGATGGCGGAGAAAGTCAGTGTCTGGCATGCCGGCCAGCATGACAATCCGCTGGGCCAGCGGCTCACCGCACTCCTGATTTCCAAGCGTCTTGCAGATGCCTCTGTGCCGATGTCGCTGCTCGCTGAACATCCCAATGTGCAGTTCAACTACTACCGCGGCGGCTTGGGCCAATGCGATGTGGAAATGCACTGATCACCTCCGGCGGAATGACGAATGGAAGTGCATTCGTCATTCCCAGCCCGGCCCATTGAGCTCGGCAAAGATGGCCATCCGGGCCCCTTCCGTCGAATTCCAAACTAACGTTTGCTATTCCCCCGATGAGGACGAGGGTCACATCGCAAGTTAACCTGATAAAGGCTAAGCTAAGTCGTTCATCAGGTTGTTTCCTTTGGTGTTCTTAAATCCGATTACGGAGCTTACTTGGCCCTCATTGAGGCTGGCTGAACTCAAGAAAATCGATATGAATACTAAAATGTACGTGGGCAACCTGCCCTTCACCGCCACAGAAGACGACGTCCGCGCTCTCTTCACCGACTACGGCACCGTTACCGACATCCACCTTCCGATGGACCGCGACTCCGGTCGTCCTCGTGGCTTTGCTTTCGTGACCATGGACTCCCAAACAGCCATGAATGAAGCCATCCGTGGCCTCAATGAAAAAGATTACGGTGGTCGCAACCTGACCATCAATGAAGCCCGTCCGAAGGAAGATCGTCCAGCAGGCGGCGGCGGCTACGGTGGTGGTGGCGGCGGCGGTGGCCGTGGCGGCTACGGTGGCGGCGGCGGCAAGAGCGGTGGTGGCGGCGGCGGTGGCCGTGGCGGCTACGGTGGTGGCGGCGGCGGTGGCGGTCGCTACTAAGCGTCCCCTCTGACCTTCCAACCAAGGCTCCAAGAAAAATTCACGGCGGCATCCTGGCAACAGGATGCCGCTTTTTCATGCCGTTAAGACGCTGCGGAGTGATGCACCTCCTAGCGGCTCGACCCCAGCGCCATGAGCAGCCCCATCACGCTGCCGTAGATGGCTCCGCGCCACCAGGTCGAGGTGAGCGGGCAGGTGCCAGAACTGCACTGGCCGAAGTAGCCCAATGCCGAGCCAATGGCTGCACCGATGGCGATGGGAATGAGGAGGCGTGACATGGAAATATGAATGGAGTTTTGAACTCAGCAGCACTTGCCGCCTCCGCAGCAGCCACCACCTTTGCCATTGCCGCTTTTGCCGCAGGTGCTGATGCCGAAGGGGGCATAAAGAGGGCAGAAGCGGATGAATGCGGTGAGCAGCGGCACAGCACCGATGGCTCCCAGCCAGGTGTGATTGACGATGCCGTAGGCGATGAGGCCAAGGCCAACGAAGATGCGCAGCGCGCGGTCCACGGTTCCGATGTTGGGTTTCATAGTGTTTTAGAGTTTGGGTTCAGGATGAGAATGCTTGTTGGCCATGAAGTAGAGCACCGGCACGGCCATGCGGCTGATGAAGAGGCTGGCGATCTCCCCGGCCATGAGTGCGATGGCGAGGCCCTGGAAGATGGGATCGGCAAGGATGACCGCCGCACCGACGACCACGGCCATGGCAGTCAGCAGCATGGGACGAAAGCGCACGGCTCCGGCGTCGATCACGGCCTCGCTCAACGGCATGCCCTCCTGAATGCGCAACTCGATGAAATCGACGAGGATGATGGAGTTTCGCACCACGATACCACCTCCTGCCATGAAACCGATCATGCTGGTGGCGGTGAAAAACGCGTCCATCAGACCGTGCGCGGGCAGAATGCCGACCAGTGAGAAAGGAATGGCGATCATCACGATGGCAGGCGTGATGAAACTGCGGAACCAGCCGACCATGAGCACGTAGATGAGGATCAAACACGCGCCAAAGGCGGCACCGAGATCACGGAAGACTTCGATGGTGACGTGCCACTCACCATCCCATTTCAGCGCGGGTTCGGCATCGCTGAAGGGCATGGAGGCATTGAGGATCTGAAGTTCCGCGCCGCTGCCGCCGAACTCGCGTGTGTCGAGTTTCTTGAGCGCCTCATTCATCTTGAAAATGGCGTACACGGGGCTTTCGACCACGCCGGCCACATCACCAATGACATAGGTCACGGGCATCAGGTTCTTGTGATAGAGGCTCTTCTCCACCGTGACATGCTCCACCTTCACCAGCTCACGCAAGGGCACGAGGGGGGAACCGGAGGCACCGGGTTCGGGCAAGGCATTGGCATCTCCAGAGCGCACGCGCAGCGCGAGCAACTCCTCCGGCGTGGTCTTCGCGGAGCGTGGCAGTTCGAGGCGGATGTTCACGTCCTCCTTTTCTTCAGGCTGGTGCAGCAGATCGACCGTCTCGCCATCCACGGCGATTTTGAGCGTCTGTGAAATTGTGGCGGCGCTGATGCCGTGGA
>NZ_JBIPNG010000270.1:0-8984 GCF_044373815.1 Prosthecobacter sp.
GAAGAAGAAAAAGTAACCGCAGGCCCTATCGGTTGGATTCATGCCGCTCCGGATTCGCAGAATCCAGAGCGGCATTTTCTTTTACCCCCTGCTTCAAGGGGGCTCCGACAGAGCTGCGGCCACAGCTATCGCACGGCAGAGAATGTTTCCGCTGCGCAACCACAGTCCAGATTGGAGCCGTCGGCCTTCGCTCTACTCCTTCGCTTTCTTCTTCCGCTTCTCCTTCTTGCCTGCCTTGCGGCTCTCTTCGCCGTTCCAACGCAGGTCTTCCCAGCGGGGTGGCTGCATGGTGGCGTTCCATTGGTCGAAGAGTTTTTGCAGAGCCTGGGCCTTCTCAGGCTCCTTGGCGCTGAGGTCGGTTTGCTCGCCGGGATCGGTGGCCAGGTTCACCAGCATAGGCTGCATGTCTTTGCTGGCCTTGACGAGCTTCCAGTCTCCCTGACGCACGGCCTGCTGCACACCGAAGCGGAAGTACAGCTCACGCGGGGCAAGTTTGTCCGTTTTGCCTTCCAGCAAAGGCAGCAGGTTCACGCCATCGAGCGGGATGGAACTCGTCGCACCCGCAGCAGCAAGAGCCGTGGGCAAAACATCGAGCTGAATCACCGGCTCATCACTGACACGGCCCGCAGGAATGTGGCCCTTCCACGCGGCCATCCATGACACGCGGATGCCGCCCTCCCAGACGAACCACTTGTGCCCGCGCAGCCCGCCCATCTCAGCGTTTTGATAAGCGCCGCCGTTGTCGCTGATGAGGAAAATGAGCGTGTTCTCCTCCTGCTTCAGTTCACGCAGCTTCGTCACCACCGTGCCGATGGCTTCGTCCGCTTCCGCAGCGAGCGCAGCGTACGCCGCATCGTGCTTCGGCAGGTGCTTGAATTTCTCCAGCCACTTCTCCGAGGACACGTGCGGACTGTGCACGGCATTGAAGGACAGCATGAGGAGCCACGGCTTGGCCTGGTTCGCCTCCATGAAATTCACCGACTCACGCGCATACACCGGCGAGGTGACGGGCGCTCCCGCCAGGTCTTCCACCAGCTCTTTGCCGCGATAAAACGAAGGACCTTTGCCTTCACCAAGATTGCCCACAGTGCCCATGGCAAAGTCAAACCCGCGCGCCGTGGGCATGAACTCCGGGCTGGTGTCCCCGAGGTGCCATTTGCCCACGATGCCAGTGGTGTAGCCTGCGGTTTTGAGATGCTGCGCCAGAGTGGTCTCGCTCAGCAGCAGTTCGCGGCCTGCTTTGGTGGGATTGGCATCATGGCCAGTGCGCGCCTGGTAGCGGCCTGTCATCAAACCCACACGACCCGGCGAGCACACGCAGCCGGAGGAGTAGCCATTAGTGAAACGCACGCCGCCTGCGGCCAGGGCATCCATGTTTGGCGTGGGAGCCATTTTGCCACCGTAGGCGCCGGGCTGCGCCCAGCCCATGTCATCGAGATAAAAAATGAGGATGTTGGGCTTCGCTACGTCCGCCGCAGTGGCGGATGAGAGCAGCGCGGCGGCAAAGCATAACAGAAGAGCGGAGAGCTTCATGGGCGCTCTCCGAACGATGCAATGCGGCAAATGTATCAGCAGATTACTCCTTGGCGGAGCTCAGACGCAGGTGCGCGGCCTCTGTCACCGCGGCGGCCAGTTCGTCCAACTGTTCGTGGTCGGTGATTTTCTGGCTGTGTTCGTCCTGCACGTAGATGGCGTCAATGGCGACGCCTTTTTCCGTGCTGATGCGTGCGTGCGTGACGTTGTGCCCGAGGCGGCCGATGGCCATGAAGATGTCATAGAGCAGCCCCAGGCGGTCCACCAGCTGCAGCTCCAGCACCGTCTGGTCCGGCGAGAGGTGGTTGTTCACGTAGATGCGCTGCGGGATCTCCGCGCCGATTTCATCCAGCATGGTGATCGACTTGCCCAGCTTCTGGATGATCGCATCCCCGAAGTCAAAGGTCTGTCCGCTGAAGGCTTTGCGCACGGATTCCTCGACACGCGCACGCGCGCTTTTGGTGGTGACGGCGGCGAAGTTCGTGTTGCAGACGCGGAAGGTGTCCAGCACCAGATGGTCGGCACGCTGGTAGAGATCAGCGCTGAGAATGTTGATGCTTTCTGCCGCCAGGGCGCCGGAGATGCGCGCCAGTAGCAGATGGCGGTCCCAGCAGACGACAGTGAGCTCGCTGTAACCCTGGTCCGCGTGATCCACCCAGACCATGACCGGCAGCAGACCTGCAGCAGCCTCCTCACGGATGAGCTGCTCAAAGAACTGCCGGAACTGCCGCAGATGCGTGGCGATGAGATCAGCCTCGCGGAAGTTGAAGTAGGAGGGCGGCATGTGGCGGAAGTGCGCGTCCACTTCCGCTTCATATCCGGCACCGAGGCGTCGCAGCACCTCCTTTTTCAGATCCTCCAGCGGCACCTGCACATTGCGCATGAAATCCGCCGGCGCGTTCATGAAACGCAGCGCGCTGTGATAGAGCTGACGAATGGACGCCTCCTTGTAGCCCGACCAGCTCTTGTCGCTTGTGCCCTTCGAGTCCGCATATGTCATGAGCAGCAGCGTGTCGAGATTCTCCTTCGTTCGCACGATGCTGACGAACTCCTCGATGACCTGCGGATCATCCAGGCTCTTAGTCGTGGCGGTGCGGTACATCAGCAGGTGATTGTCCACCAGGAAGAGCAGCAGCCTGCGGCGTTCACCCTTGATCTGCAGGCGGCGGGAGACGGTGGCGGCCAGCGTGGTGCTTTCATCGCTGTGCGTCTTCTTGTTGGCCGCACGGCCTGCGTCATGCAGCAGAAGTGCCAGGTACAGCACATATGGCTGCTGCAGGTCGTGAAACAGCTGCTGAAAGAGGTCCACGCCTTTCAGGGTGGGATCGCTCAGCTCATCGAGCCTGTCGATGGTGCGCAGCGTGTGCTCATCCGCCGTGTAGAGATGGAAGAACTCATGCTGCACCAGATTGGTGAGAGCACCAAACTCCGGCATGTACCTGCCGATGAAGCCCACGCGGTGCATCTGCCGCAGCGTGCGCGCCGCATCCCCTTTGTGGGAGAGAATCGTCTCAAACGTCTCACGGTTGGCCTTGTTGTAGCGGAAGCTGGTGTCCACCAGTCGGAAGTTGTCCTGGATGAGCTGGAACAAATCCGGGCTCAGGCGCAGGTGGCGCTTTTGCGTGTGGAGAAAGAGGCGCATCATGCGCTCCGGATCATCCTTGAAGATCGTCGGACTTTCCGCATAGAGGCGCTCATGCTTGCGGTTGAAACCGTCAAAGCTCTCCTGCTCCTTCTCAGCCTTCCGCCGTGCGATGAAGCCCATCAGCTTGGTCTGGGTGCGCGTTTCCAGCGCCTCCAGGTGAAAGCGGTCCATCACCTCATTGCTGCGCTGCAAAATATCGCGCGTGGCCGTGTAGTAGCCGTGCATCAGCGCCTCGATGCGGCGCAGGATGCGTTTGTGGCGGTAGCCCAGATTGGTTGCCACCGGCCCCTGCAGGCGCAAAGTTAAGAGGTCTTCGGCGCGCTTTTCGGTGTAGTGCATTTCATTGCGCACACGCAGGATGAATTCATAGCCCTGCTCCACCTCCTTCCAGCCCGCCTTGGAGATCAGGCCGAGGGCGACCAGATCCTTGGGGTTCAGCGTGCGGTGCCGCGCATACGTCATCCAGATCAGGTTCTGGTAGTCGCGCAGGCCGCCGCAGCCGTTTTTCACATGCGGCTCCTGCACAAAGGGGGTGTTCTCATACTTGGTGTGGCGGCTGGTCAGATCGATCTGCCGCAGCTTCAAAAAGTCCCCCTCCTGCCCGTCCATGCATTCCTTGTCAAAGCGGGAGCGGAACTCCTCAAAGGCCGCCTTCTGCCCGGTGACGAGGCGGGCCTCCATCAGCGCCGTCTTGGTCTCCATGCTCTCGTTGGCCAGCTTGATGCACTCGCCCACGCAGCGTGAGCCATGGCCGACCTTGAGCTTCAAATCGTAGAAATAAAGCAGGTAGTCCCGGATCAGCTGCACGACTTCGGTGGACACCTTGCCGCTGTTGCCCGGAAACATGAAAGTGAGGTCCACATCGCTGCCCGGACTCATCACACGCCGGCCATAGCCGCCGTGGGCGATCACACTGACATTGAGCTTGGCACGCACCGCAGGGGCCAGTGCCGAAAGAGCCTCTTCCCACAGGATTCGCACAAGGAAATCGATCACATCCGAGCGCATGCGGCAGACTTCCGCACCGCTAAAGCTGCCGGAGCGGTGACGCTGCTTGATGCGCTGCTCCTTGATCTTGAGGAAGCGCTTCGCTTGACGCAGCGTTTCGGTGCGTCCGCGCGGCAGCTTGTCCTCGGGTGGGAAAAATTTCTGCGCGCTCTTGTTCAGGTGCCGCAGGTATTCGCGTTCGGTCATTTCAGCAGTGGTCAGTAGGTGATCAGTGAGTGAACCGGGCCGGAATCACTCACCTTTTCGCGCCCGCCGAGGAACGCCAGCTCAATGAAAAACGTGCTGCCCAGCACCTTGCCGCCCGCCTGCTCGATGAGGTGCAGCGCCGCCGCCGCCGTGCCGCCTGTGGCCAGCAGATCGTCCGCCAGCAGCACCGTTTCCCCGGGGGAGATGGCATCCAGGTGCATTTCGACCGAGTTCGTGCCGTATTCGAGCGAGTAATCAATCCCCCGCGTCTGCCAGGGCAGCTTGCCCTTCTTGCGCACTGGAATGAAGCCCGCGCCCAGACGTTCGGCGATCAGCGCACCAAAAATGAAACCCCGGGCGTCGATCCCGACGACCTTGTCCACCGCAGTGATGCCCGTGGCTTCGATCATGCCATCAATCGTCTGCGCCAGCAGTTTCGGATTGGCCAGCACCGGGGTGATGTCTTTGAAAAGAATGCCAGGATTGGGAAAATCTGGTACGTCACGGATGGTGCGGCGGATGCTGTCGAGAATGTCGGGAGCCATGCCCTGCGATCATGGAGGAGATGCGGGGATGCGCAAGCGATGGGAACATTGCATCCAGAATTGCCTTCACCCTTGCAGAAACGTCACAAGACCACGAATGTCCTCCCCCCGATCCAATGCCTCCCTCCCAGCAACTGCTTCTTGCCGCCACGCTCATCTTTGTGGGCGCGCTCGTGCAGGCATTGCTGGCGCTCAAGGCGGGTGCCTGGAAGCAGGCGCGGGCGCAGTTCTTCCTCATGGCGCTCGGTTTTGCGCTCCAGACCGGCTTCATCTACCTGCGCGGTGAGGAGGTGCGGCAGTGCCCCATCCGCAGTCTGGCGGACATCCTGGTCTTCATCGCCTGGAGCATTGTGCTGCTGTATTTCCTCGTCGGCCCGGCGTTCCGGTTGTCGTTGCTCGGGGTGTTCACCTCGCCGCTGGTCACCCTCATGCAGGGGATGGCATTCCTTAACGGCTTCGCGCCCTACAAGCCCAAAGGGCCCATCAATGCGCTGGTGGAGCTGCACATCGCGCTGGCCCTCATCTCCTACGCAGCCTTCGCTCTGGCCTGCATCACCGGCGTGATGTACCTTGTCCAGGAGCGCATGCTGAAGCGGCACCAGATCGGCGGCCTGTTTTACCAGTTGCCGCCCATTCAGGGTCTCGCGCACGCGATCCAGCGCCTCGTGCGCCTCGGCCTGCTGCTGCTGAGCATCGCACTGGGCATTTCCTTTGCCTTGCATCTGCCCATGACGAAGACCGGCCACGTCGTCTTCGCCTGGATCGTCTGGGGGCTGTATGCGGTGATCTCCCTCCTGATGTGGAAACATTTCACCTCCCCGCGCAAGACCGCGTGGCTGGCCGTCATCGGCTTCATTCTGCCGTTCATTTCACTGTGGATCGTCACGCATGCCTGAGCCGACGGACATTCGCAGCGGCCTCGTCTGTGTGGGCCTGAACTACAAAACCACCCCCGTCGAGGTGCGTGAGCGCTTGGCGTTTCCCGAGGCGCTGGTGCCCGCTGCCGTGCAGCAGGTGCGCGGGCTGCCGGGCTTTGAAGAAAGCGTCGTCCTCAGCACCTGCAACCGCGTGGAGCTCTATGCCACGCACGCCCTGCCCACTGGCAAGGACGGCCACGCCGCCCTGCGCCAATACCTCATCGAACGCTTCGAGCTCCAACCCGAGCACGCGGAAGCCCTGGTGCTTTACAATCTCGACTCCGCCGAGGCCGCGCGGCATCTCTTCCGCGTGGTCAGCGGGCTCGACTCCATGGTGCTTGGCGAGACGGAAATCTTCGGCCAGGTCAAAGCCGCCTACAAAGTCGCCCTCGACACCGGCACCACCAGCCGCTCGCTCAATAAACTCTTCCAGCAGGCCTTCACCGTCGGCAAAAAAGTCCGCAACGAGACCACCATCCAGCGCGGCTCCACCAGCGTCGGCAGCGTGGCTGTGGATCTGGCGGAAAAAGTGCACGATCTCAAGGAGTGCCGCGTCATGCTCGTCGGCGCCGGGGAAATGAGCCGCACCTGCGCTCAGAGCCTGCTCTCACGCGGGGCCAAAAGCATCATCGTCTCCAACCGCAGCTACGACAAAGCCGTGGAGCTCGCCACCGAGATGAAGGGCCGCGCCATGAAGTTCGACGAATGGGAGCACGCCCTGCATGAGGTGGACGTCATCATCTCCAGCACCAGCGCCCCGCATTTTGTCATCAAGCCCGAGCAGATCGATCAAGTGATGCGCAAGCGCCGCTGGGAGCCCCTGCTCATCATCGACATCGCCGTGCCTCGAGACGTGGACCCCGCAGTGAACAACATCGAAGGCGTCTATCTCTACGACATCGACGCCCTCCAGGCCATCGCCGACGAAGGCCGCCGCGAGCGCCTGCGCCAGCTCGCCTCCTGCGAGCGTATCATCGAAGAACAGCTCGAAAAATACGGCTTTCTCAAATCTCCCGGCAGCGGCGGTCTGAAGCTGGCCTGACCGGCGCCGCGTCACCCAGCACTGTTCCGTAGTCCCGGCTTTAGCCGGAATCCGGGCGAACGTCTGTAAAGGCACAGCAGAATCCAGCACCGGCTTGGTCGAGCCTGCGAAGCCGGGCTTGCCGCAGACACCCGCCCGGTGCATCTTCGCACCATGTCAGTCGCAATCGAGACGCCGCAGAGTGCATCGGATGAAGTCCCGATGTTCCCGCCTTGGCTCGACCTGCCGCCGAACTATCTGGTGCAGGACTGGATGCAATGGCAGCGCGGCAAACTCGTCGCTGCACGACTACGTGAGAATCCAGATTTGATTCAAACAGCCAAAGAGCGCCTGGAGATCAGGAAATCGGCTCTCTATCGACCCCAGGTAGAATGGCTTGAGCTGTTGCAGCGGTCCAGCATCGAACAAATCTGCGACATTTTGGAAGCTGCGGATGACGAAGGCCAGCGGCTGCGGTCTTCCTCGCCCTTTCACGGCAGCCCCTTCATCACCCCGGAAGAAAACGAAGATGTACGGCAAAGAGCTTACGCTGGCAGATCTTGAGAGAGTCGCCCGCAAACTCAAGTGGTGCGTGCCAGCGCTGACGGATGCCTACGTCATTGGCTCCGGGGCTGTGGCGGCCTTGCACCCTGAGCTTCCCGGGGAACTACGTTTCTCCGTGGATTTTGACTTCGTCCCGCAGAACCTGCCTATCCTGTATTTCGACAGCATGCTGGTGGATCGTTT
This sequence comes from Prosthecobacter sp., assembly GCF_044373815.1. Lineage (GTDB taxonomy): Bacteria > Verrucomicrobiota > Verrucomicrobiia > Verrucomicrobiales > Verrucomicrobiaceae > Prosthecobacter. The sequence continues at coordinate 7,603 of NZ_JBIPNG010000270.1, forward strand.
CATCGGAGCGGAGAGCGAGTTTCGGGACACGGAACTGGTCTACGCTGACTACGCCACTCCTGACACCGTGCGCTGCACGCCGCCCGGTTGGAAAGAGCGGGCGCATCAGATCATTCTCCCAGAAGGTCTCGTTCTGCACGTCCTGGACGTTTGTGACGTCGCCTACAACAAGCTCTACGCCGGGCGTCCCAAGGACATCGTATGGGTGCGGGGCCTGTTGGGCACCGGCATCATCACCTGGGCACGGCTGGAGGAGCTACATGCGGCCAATCCCCTCGCTGCGGCGGACCGGGAAAAAGTGGAGCGCAGCATGGCGCAAGTCCGGGCGCAAACCTGAGCGAGCAATCCTTGCGTCCGGCCCCGGTACGTGAAAAGCTGGGAACCCCACCCATGACCCCCGCAAAAATCATCCTCGGCACCCGCGGCAGCGAACTGGCCCTCACGCAGACAACCATGGTCACCGCGGAGCTCAAGGCTGCGCATCCGCAGCTCATCGTCGAGCGCCAGATCATCCAGACCAGCGGTGACAAACGCCAGGACCTGCGCTTCTCCGAGTTCAGCGACGTGGCGCAGGTGGACAAAGGCATCTTCATCAAGGAGCTCGAAATCGCCCTCGCAGACAGCCAGATCGACGCCGCCGTGCACAGCCTCAAGGACGTGCCGAGCGATCTCGCCGCCGGCTTCACCATCGCCGCCGTTCTTCCCCGTGCCGCCATTGAGGACGTGCTCGTCTCCGCGCACCCCTACACCCTCGAAACCCTGCCGCAGGGCGCGCGCGTCGGCACCAGCAGCGTGCGGCGTGCGGCGCAGCTCAAGTTCCTTCGTCCGGATGTCCAGATCATCGAGATCCGTGGCAACGTGCCCACACGCGTGAAAAAAGTCATCGGTGAAAACGCGCTCGATGCCGTGCTCCTCGCCGCCGCCGGTCTGCAGCGCCTCGGTTTGATGAAGGATGAGCAGATCCAAATCGAAGGCATCCACCTCTGCGCCCTGACGCTCGATCCCGTGAAGTTTCGCCCCGCTGCCGGACAGGGAGCCATCGCCATTGAATGCCGCGCTGGAGATGAAGCGACTATTCAGGCCATCCGCGCGCTCAATGACTCCGACACCGAATACCGCATCACCGCCGAGCGCGAGTTCCTGAAAATCCTCGGCGCCGGCTGCCAGACCCCCGTGGGTGCCCACACCTGGATCAAAGACGGCCAGCTCCACATGGCCGTGCGCGTCTTCAACGAAGCCGATCTCGCCCTGCCACCTGTCGAACGCGAAGCCCAGCGCCCCGTGCAAGAAGCCGCGCAGCTCGCCGCAGATCTCGCAGGAATGCTCCCGTAAAACGAACTCCCAAGTTCGTTTTCTCGCACCGCACCCGGTGCCCCCACTTG
>NZ_JBIPNG010000271.1:0-8979 GCF_044373815.1 Prosthecobacter sp.
GCTCGATGAGCGGAGCGGCACTCATGAGGCGGGGGTGGCGTTGCGGGTGATGACGAGCATGCCTTCGGTGAGGCCGGGGCCGGAGACCTCGGTGCGGCGTCCATCGGTGATGCCGGTCTTGATGGCGATGGGCTCGGCTTTGCCATCGCGCAGGATGAAGATGCGCGCGGAGGGTTTGGTCTTGTCTGCGGGCTCGTCGGAGTCTGGCCGGGAGCGATTGCGCGTGGGCATGGGGATGAGGCTCTGCACGAAGGATTTCTTGGTGGTGCCTGCGGCTTTGACGGCGGTCTCAGGATTGAAACGCAGCGCGGCGGTGGGCACGAGGAAGACGCCTTTGCTCTCCTGCACGCGGATGTCAGCGGTGGCGGTCATGCCGGGGCGGAGGCTGAGATCGTCATTGGTGACATCGAGATCGGCCTCATAAGTGACGACGTTTTGGGTGACGGCTGAGCCGTAGGAAACGACGGAGACGGTGGCGGTGTAGGAGCGGTCCGGCCAGGCATCGACGGTGAAGGTGGACTTCTGCCCTTTGGTGACGTGGCCGATGTCTGCCTCGGCGATGGTGACTTTCAGGATCATGCGCTCAAGCTTTTCCGCGATGACGAACAACTGCGGCGCGGTGAAGCTGGCGGCGACGGTCTGGCCGGGCTCAATGCTGCGGGTGAGGACGATGCCGTCGATGGGGGATTTGATGACGGCTTTGTTGAGGTCGTTTTCATTGATGCGGACCTGCGCCTCGGCGGTGGCGACGGCGGCCTGGGTGGCGGCCAGATTGGCACTGGCGCGCTGCGCGGTGGCGTAGGCGCTGTCGATGACAGAGCCGGAGGGCACCTTGCCGCCGCTGAGGCGCTTGAGCTCGATCTGACGTGCGAGGAGGGCCTCGGTCTCCGTGACGGTGGCCTTGGCGAGGATGACATTGGCCTGCGCGGCTTTGACGGCGGCGCGATTGCTCTCGGTCTGCTGGGTGAGCTTGGTGGTGTCCAGCTTGACGAGGGGCTGGCCTTTGGTGACACGGTCATTGATGTCGGCGAGGACTTCGAGCGTGATGCCGGAGAGCTCGCTGCCGACGGTGACGGAATTGGTGGGCTGGAGATTGCCGGTGGCGGTGATGGTGAGGCTGATGTCTCCGCGCACGAGGGGCTCGGTGACGTAGGCGGGCAGGGCATTGCGGGCCTTTTGTATGCTGGCATACCAGAACCAAGCACCGACGCCGAGAGCTGCGCAGATGACGAGGAGGATGGCGTTGCGTTTGAAATGGCTGACGGATGCGCCGGCCTGGATGGCGGCGGCGAGATCTGCGGGGGCCAATGGTGTGGAAGTCTTCATGTCAGAGGTGCGTCCAGCCGCCGCCGAGGGCCTTGTAAAGCTGGATGCTGGCGTTGGCGCACTGCGCGGTGGTGGTGACCTGCTGCTGCTCAAAGGTGAGCAGGGTGCGCTGGGCATCGAGTGAGACGAGGAGGTCCACCTGACCGGCTGAGTATTGCAGCGCGGAGAGTTTGGCGGCCTCACGCGCGGCGCTGAGGGCGTGATTGAGAATGTGGAGCTGCTCGTTGTAACGCTGCACGGCGGCGAGGGCGTTTTCCACCTCGGTGAAGGCATTGAGCACGGTGGACTCGTAGGCGATGAGGGCCTGCCGCTGCTGGGAGGTGAGGATGCGGACGTTTTGGCGGAGGCGACCGGCATCAATGACGGGTGTGGCGAATCCGGCGACGATGCTTGCGAGCATGGACTCGGGAGAGAAGATGTGGCCCTGCTTCAAGGCTTCCATGCCGATGGAGCCAGTAAGGGTGAGGGAGGGGAGGCGCTGACGCCGTGCGTTCTGGGTGCGAAAAAAGGCGGCCTCAAGAGCGCGCTCTGCTGCGCGGACATCCGGCCGCTGGCGCAGGGTGTCTGCGGGGATGCCGGTGGCCATGCCTGCAGGCATCTCCGGCACGCTGCGCGGGCGCGCGAGCTGAGCATCCAAAGAACCGGGCGTGCGGCCGGAGAGAAACGCGAGCTGATTGCGCGCCTGCTCGATGCTGAGCCTAAGCGCAGGCATGGTGGTGCGAGCCTGCTCGAGCGTGGTGAGGGAGCGCTGGGTATCGAGGGCATCGCCGGTGCCTGCCTGCTCAAGCCATTGCGTGAGCTGCACAGTCTCGCGGCGTGTGATGAGGCTGTTTTCCACGACGGCGAGCTGGCCTTCTGCGGAGCGGAGCGCCACGTAGGCGGTGGCGACGTCTGAGGCGAGGGTGACCTGTGCGCCGTAGTAGTTTTCGCTGATTTTTTCGAGGTCTGCGCCGGCTGCTTTGAGGTTTTGGTACTGCTTGCCAAAGAGATCGACCTGCCAGCTGGTGTTGAACGATGCCTTGTAGGATTCGGAGTTGAAGGTGGTGCCCGTGATGCGGCTGTCTGTGCGGGTGCCTGCGCCGGATTGATTGGCGGTGAGGGTGGGAAAGAGATTGGCCGCCTCCACATTCCGCCGTGCTCGGTACTCGGTGATTTTTTCCAGGGCCGAGCGCACGGTGGTGCTGGAGCGCAGGGCATCGGTGATGAGGGCATCGAGCACGGGATCATGAAAGCGACGCCACCAGGTGGGGAGTGCGGCGGTGTCGAGCGGCCGGATGGTGGAGGAACCATGCTGCCACTTTCCGGGCACGGGCACGGCATCTTCCGCGAGTTCGCGCGGGCCTTTGCCGACGCATGCGGCGAGCGTGAGCAGGGCGGTGGCGAGGAGTAGGCGGGTGCTGTGGAAGATGATGCAGCAATGCGGTGGGCAGGCCATGGATTCCTGGTGTTCAGGGGGCGCGGAAATTGGCTGCTTCATAGGTAGGCCCGATCCGGTCAGTCGCACTGCGCACTGCCAATCGGTTGGCACAGTGGGGCTATTCAGAGTGTTTGACTATAGGGAGAACACCCCATCGCAATTCGCGCGCATGCTTCGCAAGGTGTGGTCAGACCCTCAAACCACCTTGCAACACAGATGAAAATTTCACCCTCAGCCAATGCCATCCTGAAAGCTGCAAAGCCCCCTGAGGAGGCCACGGCCAGTACGCGGGACTTTCAGCGCTGCGTGTGTGAGATGAAGCAGCTCTCCTTTGCGGGGTGTGAACGCAACGCGGAGGAGACTGTGGTGTGTGGCTTCAGCACGCTGGGGCGTGTGAAGTGCTGGGGCGGCCTGGGAGCTTTCTGGGGCGGGGTGTGGGGCTGGCTGTATGGCTCCACGTTTTTTCAATACGAAGGGGCGGGCCCGCTGATGGTGGCGGAGCCGATGGTGGGCTGGATGATAGGCGCGGTGGAAGGCGGCCTCATGGGCGGCGGACTGAGCGCCGTGGGGGCCTGCGTGTTCAGCCTGATGATGCCGAAGCGAAGCAGCGTGATCTGAGAGACGACGCGGAACGGCTGAGGAGAGGGCGGGTGCGCGGTGTTCAAGCTGTGATGCTTTTGCATGCCCGCCTGTCTATTATTTTTGGCCATGTCTCATGGGCATAAAAAAGCGGATGCCATAAGGAATGGCATCCGCCGTGGAGTGAAGAAGGATTACTTCGCGGCGAGTGCGATGGCCGTGGCCTGATGCGCCTTGAGGACGGGGATGGTCTTGTCCACGATGGCCTTCAGCTCCAGGTCGTTCTGGTCTTTGGAGGCTTTTTCGTAGCTGCTGATCTGCGACTGGTGGCCGTCTGCGAAAGCCGCGAGGAACTCTTTGTCAAACTCTGCACCGGTGGCTCTTTCAAGCTTCTGAAGCGTGGCGGTTTGCTCCGGGGTGATCTCCTTGGAGAGCGCCACACTCTGCGCGTCGGCGAGTTTTTTGAAATCCTTGCTCAGCGCCTTGTGATCGGTGACGAGCGTTTCGGCAAAAGCTTTGACGCTGGCATTTTCAGCTTTCTTGACGCCCAACTCCGCGAACTCTGTGTCCGCATGACTGGAGATGGCGGCATTTTGGATGAACGTGGATTCGGTGTTCGAGATCAGGCTCTTCTTGTTTTCGGCCTGGCTGGCCGGGGTGAGGAGAAGCATGCTGCACAGGGCGAGCGAGAAGGACGACAGGAGTGTGGTAGAACGGTTTTTCATGAGGTTGGCGGGTGTTGTTTGGTTTGTTGCATGAGGCTTGGTGGCTTCATGTGGCGAAGGCTAGGACCCTCAGCGTGTCTTCACCATGGGGTCGAGACCCCAAACTGAGCGACCGTGTTTCACCAGCCGAAATGACAGGACATGCGGTTACAGATCATGAATGACCTTGGGGGGAAACGCCGCACGGAGGGCATTGAGCACGGCGAGAACATCAATGATCTCCTGCGCAATGGCTCCACTGATGGGCGGGAGATGGCCGGTGGCGGCGAAGGCCATGCCGATGAGGCTGAGCGCCATGCCGCCGACTGCACTTTGCAGGGCGATGGCGCGCATGCGGCGGCTGATGTGCATGAACTCGTCCACTTTTTTGAGCGAGTTGTCCATGATGACGACGCCGGCGGCCTCGGCGGTGACGTCGCTGTTTTGGCCGATGGCCATGCCGACGGTGGCGGCCATCATGGCGGGAGCGTCATTGATGCCGTCGCCCACATAGAGGGTTTTGGCCCTGGCGGTTTCGGCGCGGACGATGGTGAGCTTTTCCTCGGGGCTTTTTTGCGCGTGGATCTCAGAGATGCCGACTTGATCTGCGAGGTAACGGACTTCGGATTCGCGATCGCCGGAGATGATCATGACGCGATCAAAGTGATGCTTCGGTCCGAGGTGGTTGACGAAACTGCGGCTCTCGGCGCGGGGTGCATCGCGGAAGCGCAAGGTGGCGGCGTAATGGCCATCGAGAGCGACGACGCATTCGAGCCCGCCAGAGATGGGAGGCATTTGATCGGTGCCGGGGAGATTTTGCGGGATGAGTTTGTTGCGGCTGGTGATCTGGAGCTGATGACTTGCGACGGTGCCGCGCAGTCCCTGGCCGGGTTGCTCGCTGACCTCGCTGGCTTCGGGCAGGGTGAGGCCCTGCTCCTTGGCGGCGGCAATGATGGCGCGCGAGAGGGGATGCTTTGAGTAGCGCTCCAGACTGGCAACGAGGGTGAGCACTTCTTTTTGATCCAAGCCGGTGGCAAGGAGCTGCTCGGTGAGCTTGGGCTCGCCGTAGGTGAGGGTGCCGGTCTTGTCAAAGATGGCGGTGCGGCATCCGGCGATCTGTTCGAGAACGACGGGGCTTTTGACGATGATGGCACGGCGTGCGCAGAGCGAGATGGAGCTGACAATGGCGATGGGGATGCCAAGCAAAAGAGGGCAGGGGGTGGCGATGACGAGGACGGCGAGGAAGCGAAGTGGATCTCCGCTGAGGAACCAGGCGAGCAGTGCGACAACGAGAGCGACGGGCGTGTAGATGGCTCCGAGCTGGTCGCCGAGGCGCTGGAGCTGCGGGCGCTTGCTCTCGGACTCGCGCATGACTTCCATGATTTTCGCGTAGCGTGAATCGGCGGCGACTTGGGTGGTGCGGATAGTCAGGGCGGCTTCGCCATTGACTGCACCGGAGATGACGGCGGAGCCGGTGGTCTTGGTGATCTGGAAAGGCTCGCCGGTGAGGTAGGACTCGTCCATGACACCGTGGCCTTCGGTGACGATGCCGTCGGCCGGGCAGATCTCGTGCGGGTAGATGACGAGGGTGTCGCCGACGGCGATGTCCGCCAAAGCGACATCGGTGATGTCGGCGCCGGCTTTGCGATGAGCGATGGAGGGCATGCGCTTGGCCAGAGCGGCGAGCACGGAAGAAGCGCTGCGCAAGGCGTAGCTCTCCAGGGCCTCTCCGCCTGCGAGCATGAGCACGATGATGGAGCCCGCGAGGTATTCGCCAAGCAGGAGAGAGGTGATGATGGAGACGCCACCGAGGAGATCGGAGCCGAACTCGCGTTTCAGCAGCTTGAGCAGCAGATCATAGAGCATGGGCAGCCCGCCGATGATGAGCGTGATGAGCAGCGGCAGGTGCTGCGCATTCAGCGATGCCTTGGATGCAAAGCGCAGCACGAGATGCGTGAGGATGCCGATGAGGGCAAGCGCGGCGATCAGTGTCGATTTGCGCCGCCAGAGTGACGAAAGCAGCGATGGAGGAGATTCGGCCATGAGAGAGTTTAGCTGGGGATACTCGTGAAGCTGGGCTCCCTTATCACTGGGTGCCCAGATCGTCAGCAGACCGACTGCGCCAGATTTCCAGCAGCACGGTGGTGATGGTGAGCACCACGGGGCCGAGGATGAGCCCGGCGGGGCCGAAGAGCATCAATCCACCCACGACGGAAATGAAGGCGAGGACGGTGTGGAGCTTGAGCAGATTTCCAACGAGGACGGGGCGCAGGAGATTGTCGATCGTTCCCACGACGAGCATGCCCCACAGGACCAGGATGAGCGACTTTCCCCAGCTGCCTTCCAGAGCCAGGAAAAGCGCGGCGGGAATCCAGACCACGAAAGCGCCGAGCATGGGCACGACAGAGAGTATGGCCATCACCACGCCCCACAGCAGAGGAGCGGGCAAACCCAGCCACCAAAACATGAGTCCGGCCAGAAGACCCTGAATGATGGAAACGACCAGTGTGCCATAGACGGTGGCCTGGATGGTATCACGGACGCGGAGAAGAAGATTTTCCGTTTCTTCTCTGGAAAGCGGTGACAGGTGGTGCAGGGAGGCGACTACCCCGCGGCGATCCCGCAAAAAGAAGAACAGCAGGTAGAAGATGAGGCTAAAGCTGATGACCTGAAACATGGAGCCGCTGACGAAGGCCCCAGCAGTGGTGCTGAACCAGGTGGTGAGTGATTTCACCGTGGTCGGCAGATCCAGTTCATCCTCGATCATCACGGCCACCGAAGCGAGACGTGGCTGCGCGTCAATAGCACGCCGCCATTCGCCGGTGGCAACCTTGGTTTCGATGAGCTGTGCGCCCTGAGCGGCCTGGCCGATGAGGTGCTGACCGACAAAGATCACCGGAACGACCACAATAAACGCGATCACGACCACCGCGATGATGGCGGCCAGACCAGGATGCCTGAGCTTTGACTCAAGCCATCCCTGAAATGGCGTGAAGAGAACGGAGAGGGCAATGGCCCAGGTCAGTGCGGGCAAAAAAGGCTGCGCCAGCAAATAGCAGAGGACGATGCCTGCAGCGATGGCGGCGATGAGCATGAGCGTCCGCAGCCGGAGGGCTTCTTGCGCATGTTCAGATGATGGAGGCACCTTGTTAGACCTTCACTTGTTGGGTGCAGATTTGGGGACGTCCGGGCTTCATTTGTCCTCGATTTCGAATCCGACTTTGAGGGAGACCTGCCATTGATGCACCTGGCCTTTGTCGATGCTGCCGCGTGTCTCAGTCACCTGGAACCAGCGGAGGCCCTTGATGGTTTTGTGGGCGCGCTTGAGGGCTTTGTTGACAGCGTCTTCAATGGTGGTGGAGGAGGTGCCGGTGAGTTCGATGGTTTTGTAGACGGGGTCTTTCATAGCGACAATACTAGGCATGGGAGAGTGGGGCGCGCGATGGGGTGTACACCTACTCTGCGCGTCACTGGTGGTGGCCTAGACGTGCTTCGGCGAGATCGATGTCGCGCTGGATGCGGCGGAGGACTTCGTCGCTGATGACGTTTTCATTGCGCAGGTGGAGGATGGTGTGCCTCTCCTGCACCAGTGCGGCGAGAGAGAGACGTTCGTATTCGGTGGAGAAGCGGCGCAGCGGGGTGCCGGCACTGGCGGAGGCGGCGCCTTCCACCTGACGGATGTGGTCTTCGTATTCCATGCGGAGACGTTTGAGCGCATCTGCTTTGGCGGGATCTTTTTCATCGATCTCCTTGAGGCTGGCGAAGGCCTCCTGATTGGCCTTCAGGCGTGCTTTGCGTTCTTCAATGGAGGATGAGCTGTCTTCTTTGACACCGAGCCAGCGAATGAGCGGGGGCAGGCTGAGGCCCTGCATGACGAGGGTGACGATGATGACGGTGAAGGTGAGGAAGAGGATCAAATCACGGCCGGGAAACGGGGTGCCATCCTGACGGGTGATGGGCAGGGCGAGCGCGGCGGCGAGAGAGAGCACGCCGCGCATGCCGGTCCAGGCGATGATCATGACGTGCCGCCAGCGGGGCAGGGGATTGCTCATGGAGTGGCTCTGGATAATCCAATGGGGCAGATAGATGGCCGGGAAGATCCAGAGAAAGCGAACGAGGATGATGGCGAGGCTGGTCGTCAGCGCATACAGCACGAGGCGGTAGGTGGGGATGGCCTGGGCAGACAGGGCTTCGATGACTTCGGGGAGCTGCAGGCCGATGAGGATGAAGACGAAGCCATTGAGGAGGAACTGGACCATCTCCCAGACGGGGCCGCCCTGGAGGCGCGTTTTGAAGTTCAGCAGCTCGGGCATGCGCCAGCCGAGGTACAGCCCGGCAATGACGACGGCGAGAACACCTGAGAGGTCCAGCTTTTCAGCGAGCAGATAGGCGACGAAGGGGGTGAGCAGGGAAACGGTGACTTCGATGGGCGCGTCATCCACATGCTTGTGAAACTGCTCGGCGAGCCAGCCGACGAGCAGGCCGATGGCAATGCCGCCAAGGCTCATGATGACAAAATGGCCGCCTGCCTGCGGGAGTGAAAAGGAGCCGGTGACGACGGCGAGCACGGCGAAGCGGTAGGCGACCAAGGCGGTGGCGTCGTTGACGAGGCTTTCGCCTTCGAGAATGGTGACGATGCGGCGCGGGATCTTCAAGCTGTCTGCAATGGCAGATGCAGCGATGGCATCTGGCGGTGAGACGATGGCACCGAGCACGAAGCCTGCGGCAAGTGGCAGGCCCATGAAATAATGCGCCAGCAAGGCGACGGCCCCAGTGGTGAAGAGGACGAGCCCGACGGCGAGGAGCGTGATGGGCCGCAGATTGGCCCGGAAGTCCCGCCATGAGGTGAAGAGCGCGGCGGGAAACAGCAGCGGCGGCAGGAAAAACTCAAACACGAGATGGGGATCCAGCCGCACCTCGGGAAGCTTCGGGATCAAGCTGAGCGCCAGACCG
>NZ_JBIPNG010000272.1:0-8977 GCF_044373815.1 Prosthecobacter sp.
ATGCGGATACGGCCATCGCGGCCAAGGTCGATGAACTGCTCGCTTCACCGCATTTCGGCGAACGCTGGGGGCGCTACTGGCTGGACATCGCACGCTATGCGGACACGCAGGATTTCTTCCCAACGGTGGATCTCCGCTACCCTTTCGCCTGGACTTACCGCGACTATGTGATCGGTGCCTTCAATGACGACAAGCCCTATGGTCAGTTTATCCGCGAGCAAATCGCAGCGGATTTGCTGGGCTTGAAGGCGGATGATCCTGCGTTGGCGGCGCTGGGTTTTCTTACGGTTGGTCCACGCTTTCTGCGGCGCACCGAGGAACAAATCAATGACCGGATCGACGTGGTGACCCGTGGCCTGATGGGGCTGACGGTGGTTTGTGCCCGCTGTCACGATCACAAATACGACCCCATTCCGACGGCGGATTTCTATGCGCTTCACGGTATCTTCAGCAGCTCGGAGATTCCGGAAAACCTGCCAGCAATCACGCTCACCTCTGTAAAGGTGGATGCCAAAGTTCATGCCGACTACGAGGCGAAAAAGGCCAAGGCCATGAAGGCTGTCGCCGATCTCACCGCTGGACTGCGCACGAAGGCGATTGCCGACGTGAAAGCAAAGCCAGAGGCTTATTTCGATGCGCTGTGCCGCTTGGAGTTTGATAAGAAAGCGATGTCCAGAGTCCTCACCGATACCAAGCTTTCGGAGACGGCCCTCGACCCGCTGGTTCAGCAATGGAAGGCATTGACGAAGTCGCCAAACGCACTCCAGGACACAGTGCTCGGCCCACTGGCTAAAGTAGCCGCCGCTCCAGCCGCCCAACAGGCTGCGCTGCTCAAAACCCTGCTCTCGAGCGACCAAGCGCCGGAGACGAAGCCCCAGATTCATCCATTGGTGCTCAAAGTCCTCCAAGAGAAGAAGCCAGACACCCTGGCGGCGCTGGTGCGTGCCTACGGGTCCGTTCTGGCTGCAGCAGGCAAGCTGCCCAAGGCTGCCGGCGGACCTCTGCTCGATGCGTTCCTGAAAAAAGATAGCCTTCTGGATCTCCAAGTGGCGGATGTGGAGAGGGTGGCCCGCCCTTCTGTCGAATCCCGAAAAGACTACGCAAAAGTGGACCCAGCAGTCGCGGAGGTGGAAGCCACCCATCCTGGTGCGCCGACTCGTGCGATGGTGATGAATGAAAAGGCCAAGATGGTCAAGCCAGTGATCTTCGTTCGCGGCGATCCAGCAAGGCGGGGCGATGCCGTGGACCGGCGTTTCCTTGAAGTATTGGAGCCCAAGAAGACACCCTTTCCCGAAGCGCAGAGCGGCCGGCGAGAACTGGCCGAACGCATCAGCAGCCCGACCAATCCACTGACACCGCGAGTGTGGGCGAATCAAATGTGGCGTCATCTCCTCGGCCAGGCGCTGGTGAAAACGACGGGCGACTTCGGCTTGCAGTCGGAGCCGCCGAGTCATCCGCAGTTGCTGGATTGGCTGGCCTCTGCCTTCATGCAGCGGAATGGGTCCACCAAACAAATCGTGCGGGATATCGTGCTGAGCGCCACCTACCAGCAGACCAGCACGAACCGCCCCGATGCGGCGAAGATCGATCAGGACAACACGCTGCTCTGGCGCGCGAACCGCCGTCGCCTCGACTTTGAGGCGATGCGCGATGCGATGCTCGCCACCAGCGGCCTGCTCGATCCCGCCATTGCTGGACGTGCGGTGAATCTCTCCACCACGCCTTTCACTGGGCGGCGCACCATCTATGGCTTCGTTGATCGCACGAATATCGACCCGCTTTTCACGACCTTCGATTTTCCCTCGCCGGACATCTCCAACACCCAGCGCACCGAGACCCTCGTGCCGCAGCAGGCGCTCTTTGCGCTGAACGACGGCTTCATCATCGAACAAGCGCGGAAGTTGGCGGCAGATGCGGAGAAAGCGGCTGCCAAAACACCTGGGGATAAGGTGACCATGGCAACGCGTGAACTCTATCGCCGGGTGTATCAGCGCGTCCCGCTTCCCAAAGAAGAGTCGCTGGCCCGGAGTCTCCTCGCCGATACCACGACGCCGGAAAGTAAAATGCTCCCGGGTTCCTGGCAGCTTGGGTTCGGCAGTGCGGATCCCGCAGTGGCAAGGAGCGCGGCCTTTTCGCCGCTGCCCTATTTCGATGCGGCCACCAAGCGCTACCAGGGAGCGCGTGTGTTTCCGGATACGGAGCACGGCTTCGTCAGTCTGACTGCGAGCGGAGGTCATCCAGGAGCAGGGCTCGAGAAAGCGGCCATCCGACGCTGGATTGCGCCGCGTGCCGGAGAGTTTGGCATCGGTGGCGAGATTTCCGTTGGAGCCAAGGGCAGCGGCGATGGGATTCGCGCCCGTGTCATCTCATCACGTTCCGGGCAGATCGGCGAATGGATCGTGGATCGTTCCAACGGGGTTTCTGCGCCGACCACGCTTCCAAAAGTGACCGTCAAAGCCGGTGAGATTCTGGATTTCACGGTGGATTGCCGTGAGAACACGAACGCCGATGGCTTTCGCTGGGTGCCGACTATTCGGTTGCTCGTGATGCCGGAGAAAGCACCGAAAGAAATGCAAACCGTCTGGGATTCCCAGGCAGATTTCAAAGCGCCGCCGCCGCCGAAACTCACGCCTTTGGAGCAAATGGCGCAGGCCCTCATCATCACCAACGAGTTCATGTTCATCGACTGAACCAACACCCCTTTTTGAATCTTATGAATCCACACAATCCTTTCCTCACCCGCCGCGAAGCGCTCAGCCGCGCAGGATTTGGCATCGGCAGCCTCGCTTTGGCTGGCCTGCTCAATGACATGGGCCTCACTCAGGCGACTGCCGCGAACCTCTCGCCGCTCGCGGTGCGGCAGCCGCAGTTCCCCGGCAAAGCGAAGCGAGTCATCCATCTCTTCATGAACGGTGGACCGTCGCAGATGGACACCTTTGACCCGAAGCCGAAGCTCAATGCCCTTCACGGCAAGTCGCTGCCCATCGCCAAAGATTTGAGCAAGGACAAGCGCCTCAGTGGCGCGGCCCTCGGATCGAAGTTCAAGTTCAGCAAACACGGCCAGAGCGGCATCGAGATCAGCGAGCTCTTCCCTCATGTGGCCAAACACGCCGACGATCTCTGCGTGGTGCGCTCCATGTTCAGCGACGTGCCCAATCACGAGTCCGCGCTGATGATGATGAACACGGGTAATCTGACTTTGCCGCGCCCCAGTGTCGGCTCCTGGACTCTCTACGGCCTCGGCACAGAGAACCAGAGCCTGCCTGGCTTCGTCGTCATGTGTCCCGGCGGATTGCCCGTGGCCCAAAGCTCGAACTGGCGCAGTGCCTTCCTGCCCGGCATCTATCAGGGCGTCCACATCGACACCAAGGAAACCCAGGCCGATCACCTCATTTCCAATCTGCGCAACACCGCCATCCTTCCCGGACAGCAACGCCGCCAACTCGGCTACGTCCAACAGCTCAATGAACTGCACCGCAAGCCGCGCGCCGGCGATCCGCAGTTGGAAGCTCGCATCCAGTCGCTCGAACTCGGCTTCCGCATGCAGACCGAGGCCACCGATGCCTTTGACGTCACGAAAGAGCCGCAATCCATCCGCGAGATGTATGGCGACACCCTGCAAGGCCGCCAAATGCTCATGGCGCGCCGCCTCGCCGAGCGCGGCGTTCGCTATGTGCAGGTCTGGCACGGGGCCGGCCAACCCTGGGACAGCCACAACAGCATCGAAGAAGCCCATCAGCGCCTCGCCACCGAATGCGATCAACCCATCGCCGCGCTTCTCCAAGACCTCAAAGACCGAGGCATGCTGGAAGACACACTCGTCATCTGGGGCGGTGAATTTGGTCGCACCCCGACCGCGCAAATGCCGCTCACGCCCAAAGTGGGCCGCGATCACCACAACGACGGCTTCAGCATTTGGATGGCCGGCGGCGGCGTCAAAGGCGGGCACATTCACGGAGCCACCGACGACATTGGCCTCAGCGTCGCCGAGGGAAAAGTCCACGTCCACGACCTCCACGCCACCATCCTGCACCTGCTCGGCTTCAACCACGAATCGTTGACCTACCGCTACGCCGGCCGCGACTTCCGCCTGACCGATGTCGAAGGCGAAGTGGTGAAGGCGCTCCTAGCCTAACCGCCGCAACTCCACCTTCGGCTCAGCAGCGCACCACGTTCCGGGCCTTCCGCCCAACTTACCAATGATGAAACACTCCCTCACCGTTGCCTGCACACGTTTGAAATCAACTTGGCAGGCTGTTTGCCGATCGTTTTGTGATCCGCTTTATCGGCTATCTTCGCGGCCATACGCTTTGCTTTGCTCGGCTCTGCTGCTCGCGCCGCTGGCCACACTTCATGCCGCTGATGATCTTCCCGAGCCGCCCGTGAGCTGGAAATACCCGCCGGAAATGCCGGGGTCGAGCGTGGAGGTTTATCGGGAGGTGAACGGTGTGAAGCTCAATGCCTACATCTTCACCCCGCCGGGTCATCGGGTGTCAGATCGTCGTCCCGCAGTGTTGTTTTTCTTTGGCGGTGGATGGAAAGGTGGATCGCCGGGGCAATTCCTGCCGCAGTCGCTTTACCTCGCGCAGCGCGGTATGGCCGCGATCCCGTGCGACTACCGGGTGCTGAGCCGCCACGGGGTGATTCCGCAGGATTGCCTGCGCGATGCGAAGGCCGCGATTCGTTGGGCTCGTGCCAATGCCGCTCGTCTCGGTATTGACCCCGACCGCATCGTGGCCGGAGGTGAATCCGCTGGTGGTCATCTCGCCGCTGCGGTGGCACTGGTGCCGGGTTTCGAGGACGGAGATCACAAGGAAGTCAGCTCCATGCCGAACGCTCTCGCGCTGTTCAATCCCGCTGTGGTGCTGTCGCCGGTGGACGGCCATCCCGGGCTGCTTTCAGACGAAAAGATCGCCGATATCCGCACACGCACCGATGGGCGACCGCAGGAGATATCGCCTTATCATTTCGTTCGCGCTGGTCTGCCTCCGAGCATTCTCTTCCACGGCACGAAGGATGAGGCGGTGCCATTCCCCACGGTGGAACTCTTTGCCAAAGCCATGACCGCCGCAGGCAATCGCTGCGAACTGAAAGCCTACGAAGGCCAGCCACATGGCTTCTTTAATCCCGGGCGCGGCAAGGGCGAGCCACGCGAGGAAGCCACTCGATGCTTCCACCGCACCATTCGCGAGCTGGACACCTTCTTCGTATCACTGGGCTATCTCAAACCGTCGGACAAGCTGCCAATACCAGCCGTCAAGAAGCTGTCCGATTTTCAGCCACTCGTCCACACCGAGACCTGGACCGAGAAATGGCCGGACGCTTCTGGCAAAGCCGAAACGCGCAACGTCACCGCCGAAGTGTGGACGCAGGCCATGCAAGCGACGCTCGATGCCCAAGGAACGCTGCACATTCCCGCGCGAGATAAGCCCTATTACCTTGATGGCCCGCTCATCTTAAAATCCGGTCAAAAAATCAGCGCTGATCCGACCGTCGAGCTTCGCCTCAAACCCGGGAGCAACACCTGCATGGTGCGCAACGAGCATGTCGTCGGCTTTGCAGAACAACCAGTGCCCGAGGACACGCAGCCTGACACCGGCATCATCATCGAAGGCGGCATCTGGACGACCTTGAACCTGGCCAAGGACGCCAACGGCAACCAACGCGGCCACTCCGCGAAACAGAATCCCGTGCCCGGCACGCACGGCGTCATCCTACTGCACAACGTCCGCGGCGTAACGGTGCGGAATGTCACCGTGCGCCAGAGCAAGGCCTTCGCCATTCATCTTGGCAACATCCGCGACTTCACCGTCGATGGCCTCACCCTTGATCAACATGGACGCGATGGCGTGCATGTGGATGGCCCCGCGAGCGATGGCGTGATCCGCAACGTGAGCGGTGACTCGCATGATGATCCCGTCTCGCTCACCGCATGGGATTGGCGGCAATACAATGTCACGTTCGGTCCCATTCATCATCTCAGCATCGAGCACATCGTCGGCGCGCCCGAGGACAAACACGGTACCGATGCCATCCGCCTGCTGCCCGGCGTGAAGCGCTTCAGCGACGGCACCACGCTCGATTGCCCCATTCACGACATCACGATGCGCGGCATCACCGACATCCGCGACTTCAAGCTCTACGACCAGCCCAACCTTGAAGTTGGGCGCGACAACGACTTCAGCGCCGGCATCGGCACCCTGAAGAACATCGTGTTTGAAAACCTCACCTTCAATCGCCCCGGCAGTATCCAAGTCCACGCCAACACCGACGGACTCACCATCCGCGATGTGAAGCTGCTCTTTTCACCTCCCGCCGACTATCACCTCATCGAACTCGGCCCCAAGTCCATGACCTACAAGGGCGCGCCCGGCACCGATCCCGCGAAGTGGATCGAGATCTTCTCCCCCGACCTCGACTGCACCGTGCGCAACGTCAGCATCACCGGCATCCACACCCGCGACTCGCAGACCGATTTGCCTGTCGAGCAAGTCGTGAAGGTCATCGAGCAAAAGCCGAACCCCAACTACCCCAAGACCACGCCGAAAGGTGGCACGGGAAAAGGCATCTGGATTCGTTGAGTATGAAACTCTTCCCCACACTCGTTGTCGGTGTCTTCTTGGCATCGCTCGCCCTCCACGCCGCCGAGCCGGTCACGAACTTCATCTGCAGGGTCGAAGGCGGCCCCATCTGGCTGGACCATGGGCGAGCCACCGGACAACAAGGCTACCACGTGTGCGCTTGGTGAAAGCGATACGGCATTCCACGAATGGAAGCCCCAAAGGGTTGGTGGCAAACCTGAGCTATAGTTTGTCCGATTGTAACGGTGCGCGGATCACGCCTTCTGCCGATGTTCGCCAGGCGTCTTGCCGGTGTATTTGCGGAAGACGTGGCAGAAATATGGGGCCGAGGTGAAGCCACATGCGGCGGCGATGTCTTCGAGCTTGCGGCCCGTGGTGCGGAGCAGGTCGGTGGCGGCCTTGACGCGGCGGCGTTGCAGCCAGTCGTTGGGGCTCATGCCGGTCTCGCGTTTGAAGACGAGGAACAGATGTGCGCGGCTGCATCCGGCTTTCTGCGCCACCTCGTTCATGGGCAGCGGTTCAGTGAAATGGTTTTCCATGTGTTCCATGGCGAGGGTCACGGCATCGGCGGTGCTGCGCTGATGGGTGCCGCTGGTGTGCCGAGCGACTTCCAGGATGATCGATGCAACGAGCAGGCGCATGGAGGCGGTGCCATCGGCAGTGCGCGGTGATTTGCGTTGTTGGAGGATCATCTGGTGCAGTGTTTGAGCCATACGACGGAGCGTCGGGCTCATGGAGATCAATCGGGGCGTGCGGCTCTGAAACTGCGCGGCGATCCATGCCAATTCGTTCTTCGTGAACGGACTGTGCCGCGTGACCGGATGTGCGATGTCGAAATTCACTGCACAGATGACGGAGGGCATGCGCACGTCTTTTGATCCCCGGTGTAGAACTCCCGCCGGAACGACAATCATGTGACCACCAGCGAGTTCCAGTTCGGTGCCATTCTTGAACTCATACGCTGCGCCTCCGCGCAGCAGCATCAGCACTTCATGGCGGTCGTGCGAGTGCCAGGTGAGTGGGATGGCATTGAAGCCCTGTGTGGCGGCGGTCGATCCCACCATGGTCATGCCGATCTCTGCGCCAGTGAAGATGCATTCCTGCACATGGTGGTCGTGCTCGGGCATAATGTGATTCGGTTTTCGTGATGTCATGAGTCATTTAGAAATAGTCTGACCGATCATATTGAACGACAATGCTGTAAACAATTGATTCCCACGGGACTTTACTGAGCGGTATGAAAAATCAGTCACCATCCGCCATGACATCCCCCGGCAGCATCGGGGTGACATATGGTCTGCTGGCTATCATGGCGTTGCTTTGGGGCGTAATGTTCATCGCCATCAAGCTCGGAGGACGTGCGATGCCGATCTCAGTTTACAATGCGGATCGTTTTCTTGTTGGCGCAGTATTGATGCTGGTTGTTTGTCATCGGGCCGGGCGGTGGCGGCAGGTTGAATGGCGGGAAGCGTGCGAACTCACAGGCCTGGGGTTTGTCGGGCATGGCCTCACTCAGATGGCCTTCGTTTCCGGAGTGGTGAGAACTTCCACCGCCAGTTCTGCGCTCATCTGGGGTTGCACGCCTTTGGTGGTGGTATCGATTTCTGCGCTGCTGGGATTGGAGCGCCTGCGGGCACGCCAGTGGCTGGGTGCGCTGGTGGCATTGGCCGGAGTGGCAGCGGTGGTGGTTGGGCGTGGGACTGGCTTCACAGGTCAGACGCTTGCGGGAGACGGACTGGTGCTGCTTTCAGTGCTTTTCCTGGCCATCTATGTGGTCTGGAGCCGGTCTCTGCTGGCCCGGCTCGACCTGTGGTTTGTGACGACATGGATGGTATGCACGGGGGCCGTGGTCATGCTCGCGTGGTCTGCTCCGCAGCAAAGCTTCCAGCTTTATCGCAGTCTGAATCTCCGAGATTGGGGCGTGCTGTTCTACGGCGCAGTGTTTGCGCTGTTGGTGCCAAATTTGATCTTCCTCAAAGGCATCCATGACGTCGGACGCGCCCGCGCTTCCTTTTTTATGAACGCAGTGCCGTTGGTCGGATACTTGGCGGGATGGTTGTTCATGGGCGAGACAATGGGGCCACTTCAATTGACCGGCGGCGCGGTGATTTTTGCCGGCATCCTTGTTTCGCAGCTCAACACCTCCGTCAAAACGTGAAGATGTTCCACCTCACCCTCACTCGCCCAGAGGCATTGAAACGTCCATTCCCGGTAGCCAATTCAATGAAATCTACCCTCACAATCTTCGCCAGTTTCATTCTTTGCTCGCTTACGCCGCTTCACGCCGCCGAGCCCATCACCAACTCCATCGGTATGAAGCTCGTGCCCATCCAGCCCGGCACGTTCACGATGGGCCAGGACGGGCCGCCGTTGGAGGATTATATGGGGCAGAAGCA
>NZ_JBIPNG010000698.1:0-2524 GCF_044373815.1 Prosthecobacter sp.
CGCTTCCCAGCCGTAGTGTCCGTCACCGCTTTGCGTGATGTGCATGACCACGGCAGCATCATCGGCTATCTCCTCATCGGCACCGACAACACCGTCCGCAAGCAGGCCGAGGCCAAGCAGGAAAAGCTCGATCAGCTCCTGCGTGATCAGCAGTTCTACACCCGCTCCCTCATCGAATCCAACATCGATGCTCTCATGATGGCCGACGCCTCCGGCATCATCACCGACGTGAACAATCAGATGGAGACTCTCACCGGCCGCTCGCGCGAAGAACTCATCGGTGCCGCCTTTAAAAACTACTTCACCGATCCCGCACGCGCCGAGGCCGCCATCAATCGCGTGCTCAGCGAAAGCAAAGTCACCGACTACGAACTCACCGCCCGTGCCAAGGACGGCAAGGAGACAGACGTCTCCTACAACGCCACTATCTTTCATGATCGCGATGGCGTCCTGCAGGGTGTGTTTGCCGCAGCACGTGACATCACCGAGCGCAAACGCTGGGACAAGGTGCTGCAGGAAAAAACCGTCGAGCTCCAAAAAGCCAAGGCCGTCGCGGAGAAGGCCAATCTCGCCAAATCCGACTTCCTCTCCAGCATGAGCCATGAGCTGCGCTCGCCGCTCAATGCCATCCTCGGCTTCACCCAGCTCATCGAGTCGGACACGCCACCGCCCACCGCCTCGCAGAAGGCCAGCATCGATCAGATTCTCCATGCCGGCTGGTTCCTCCTGGAGCTCATCAATGACATCCTCGACCTCGCCGTCGTCGAATCCGGCCGCCTCTCACTCTCGCTGGAGGCCGTCTCGCTGCCCGAAGTCCTCATCGAATGCCAGGCCATGATCGAGCCCCAGGCGCAGAAGCGCGGCATCAGCATGTCGTTCCCGAAATTTGATGCCCCCTGCTTCATCCAGGCTGATCGCACCCGCCTCAAGCAGGTCCTAATCAATCTCCTTTCCAACGCCATCAAATACAACCGCGCCGGTGGCACCGTCGTGGTGGACTGTGATCTCACCATTCCCGGACGCCTCCGCATCGGCGTCAGAGACACCGGCGCCGGGCTTTCACCCGAACTGCTCGCGCAGCTCTTCCAGGCCTTCAATCGCCTCGGCAAAGAAGCCACCGGCGAGGAAGGCACCGGCATCGGCCTCGTCGTCAGCAAACGCCTCGTGGAGCTCATGGAGGGCACCATCGGCGCGCAGAGCACCGTCGGTACCGGCAGCGTGTTCTGGATCGAGCTCGGCTCCGCCGTGGATCCCCACATTGATTTCATCAAATCCGTCACCACCACGCTCACAGCCATCCCCGAAGGAGCTGGCAAGCGCACCCGGCTCCTCCTCTACATCGAGGACAATCCCGCGAATCTCAAACTCATCGAGCAGCTCATCGCCCGCCGTTCGGATCTCCGCCTCCTCACCGCCCAGAATGGCGCAGACGGCATCAGCCTCGCCCATGGCTACCTGCCGGATGTCATCCTCATGGACATCAATCTCCCCGGCATCAGCGGCATCGAGGCCATGAAAATCATCCGCCTTGATCCCACCACCGCGCACATCCCCATCGTCGCACTCAGCGCCAATGCCATCCCGCGCGACATCGAAAAAGGCATCGAAGCCGGCTTCTTCCGCTACCTCACCAAGCCCATCAAGGTGAACGAATTCATGGAGACCCTCAATGTCGCCCTCGCCTTCGCCGAGAACGGCGCGGTCCCTCCCGCCTGAGAATTTGGGGTAAACACCCCATGGCAAAAGCGAAGCTGACCTTGGTATGTGGGCCACCCCATGAAAACCAACAAGAGCACACCGTCCGCCAAAGGCAGCACGACCGCGAAAGTCACTCCCGTGCTCAAAGGTTCCAAGAACCTGAAAGCCACCCCCATCGCCAAAAATGGGCCAGCCGCCAAGACTGCCTCGGCACCCAAGCCCAAGCAGGCCAAGGTCTTGCCTCTGGTTGCTGCACCACCCCAGGACAGCGCCGCGCCGCCGCCCGCGCACTCCCCGGATGAAGTCGCCCTCAGGGCCTATCACAACTTCCAAAAACGCGGCTCGGCAGATGGCGCTCATCAGGACGACTGGTTGCGTGCCGAAGCTGAACTAACCGCAGAGCGGCGTCTCGTGCGCGCCTGACATTCACCTGACTCACCACCATGAACAGCCGTCGTCCCAAGCCTGACTGCCCCATGACATGCTCCCTGCGCAACAGTGCCCAGTGCGTGTGCAATCTCATCTCAGTATACAGCGAAAACTCGCCCATCTCGCACGGCCTGCGCATCGGTCTCGGCCACTATTATGGAGGTCGCTCCCTGCCTCCCTGCGTGCGTGGCTCTCTCGGCTCGTCCTATTGGTCCACCGCCACGCACAGCAGCGCCGCCGTTCCGGCTTGATCTCACGGCAGCACAGCCGGACTGCAGACAGCATCCGTTGAACAGGCATGCTCATGCTTGCCGAACGTTATGACCAGCATCGCTGACATCTTCGTGGGTCTGCTGCTGGCCGTCGTCATGCTGGCGCTGGTCGCACGCAGGCTTTC
>NZ_JBIPNG010000024.1:0-28298 GCF_044373815.1 Prosthecobacter sp.
TCCGCGACGGCATCTGGCAGCCCGCCCATCCCGGCCAGCCCCTCTTCATCACGCCCCCGCTCGCCAACTACTCCAACGGCCCCGCCGGATTCATCCACGAACCCGGCACCGCCCTCGGCGCCACCCTGCGCAATCACTTCATCCTCGATCAATTCCCCTCCGGTCAGATGACCGCCTTCCAGATCGTCCCCAATGGCAGCACCTTCAAGATGCAGAACGAGCGCCTCATCCACTCCGGTCTCATGGGCATCGGCCTCGCCCTCGCCCCCACCGGCGAACTCATCATCGCCGACTGGGACGGCGGCTACCCCCTCGATCAAAAAGGCGCCATCTGGTTCGCCGACGACCCCACCGCCAAAAACAGCACCGAGCGCCAGGAAACCCAAAAGCTCCTCAACTCCGACAACCTCGACGCCACCCACCTCTCCCACCCCGACCAACGCGTCCGCCTCCACGCCCAATTCAGCCTCGTCAAACAAGGTGATTACACAGCACTGCAAACTATAGCCACCGACAAAAAAGCCCCCCAACTCGCCCGCATCCACGCCATCTGGGGACTCGGCCAGGGCATGCGTTCTGGAAAGGTCGATACCGCAACTCTTTTGCCCCTGATTGCGGAATCCGACACAGAGATCATCACCCAAGTCCTCAAAATGCTCGGCGATGTCAAAACCTCCGGAGCCCCTCTTATTCCACTCCTTGCACATCCCTCCCAACGCGTGCGCTTTCACGCCGCCATTTCCCTCGGCAAGCTACAAGAATCCACCGCTGTCACAGCCTTGCTAAACCTTGCCCCCAAGGAAAGCGCCGATCCCTACATGCGCCACGCCATCGTCACCGGCCTCGCCGGCTGTGCCGATGAAGCCACCCTCGCCAAACACACCAACGACAAGCAGTCCCTCTGCTGCCTCCTTGCGCTGGCTCGCCAAAACTCGCCACGCGTTGCCGATTTCCTCACAAATCCGACCCTCGCCGCCGAAGCCGAACGCGCCATCCACGACGACACCGGCATCCCCGCCGCCCTCCCCAAGCTCACCACCCGCCCCACAAGCCGCGGCCTCAACGCCTGCCTCCGCCTCGGCATCGCCGAACCCGTCATCAAAACCGCATTACAGCGCAACCCGCTGCAAGCAGAAGCACTCAACGTCCTCCTCACCTTCACCCATCCCCCACGCCTCGACCGCATCGACGGCATGGCTCACCAAACCCTGCCACGCGATGCCAAAGTCTTCGCCAGTTTGCTACAACCCCACCTCGATGCCCTCCTCGCCATCCAGGACGGCGCACTCAAAGCCAAAGCCGTCGAACTCCTCACCCAGCTCCAGCTCCAAGTCGCCGCTCCCGTCCTCCAGCAGATCATCTCAGATGCCACCGCTCGCGCCACATTGCGCGCCGAAGCACTCAAACTCATGGCCTCGCAGCACGTTGCCACACCCGAATTCGCCACCACCCTCGACCTCTCCCTCGCCAAAACCTCCCCCGCCGAACTCCGCCGCGAAGCCCTGCGCCAGCTTTTCACCCACCAGCCCGACCGCGCCATCACCGAAGCCGCCGCCGTCCTTGCCAACAGTGACACAACCTCGCAACAACTTGCACTGTCTCTCCTTTCCACGTCCAAAGACGACACCGTCATCACCCAATGGCTGGATCGCCTCATCGAGAACAAAGCCCCCGCCGCCATCCAGCTCGACATCCTCGAAGCCGCCGCCACCCGCGAATCTTTGAAACCCAAGCTCGCTTCCCTGCAACTGGGTGCATCTGAACTCCTCGAAGGCGGAGACGCCACCCGCGGCAAAGACATCGTCACCAACAACCTCGGCGCCAACTGCATCGCCTGCCACACCATCGAAGCCAAGGAAGGCAGCCAGGTCGGCCCCAACCTGAAAACCATCGGCAGCCAAAAAGACCGCAAATACATCCTCGAATCCCTCCTCAATCCCCTCGCCCAGATCGCCCCCGGCTTCGGCATCGTCTCCATCACCACCAAGGACGGCAAATCCCTCTCGGCCATTTTGGGGAAAGAAGACGCAAAACAAGTCACTTTACGCCTGCCTGATGGCAAAACACAGACCGTGCCCCGCGATCAAATCGCCACCATCTCCCCACCCATGACCGTCATGCCCCCCATGCTCGGCATCCTCACCAAACCCCAAATCCGTGACGTCGTGGCCTATCTTGCAGGATTGAAAGGGAAGACCAGCAAGAAAGCGGCGGCTCCATCTCATTGAAGCTCAAGCAGGGAGCAAAGCACCCCCACCAGCCTGCGAGTTTTTGATTGCTCCGCAGATGCCGCTCATGCCAGCATCGCGGAGTTATGAATTGCCTGCTCTCCATTCGCACCCTCTCCTTTGTCCTGTCCAGCTTGGTGGCAGTCCTGCCCCTTTCAGCGCAACAAGTGGCAAAACAGGGTCAGGAAGCGCAGGGAGAATGGTCGCTCCGCGTTTACCGTTACCCGTCCTCGGAGTTGCTCGGCGGCTTTGTCTCCAGCGAACAGGGGCAGCTCACGGCACCCGCGCTTCCCGCTGTCAATGCGAGCGCGGAAGATGTCGCCAAATTCCTGCGGCGCTCTCATTTTGTCATCGACCAGCATCTAAAAATGATGGGCGTGACGCTGCCCCCGGGATCGCTTGCCACATTCGATCCGAAGAACAAAACGCTGGCTTTGCGCAGCACCGAGCTGACGCATCAGCGCATGGCGGCGCTTGCTGCGCAAGCCGAGCGCGCCATGCCCAAGCTGGTAAGCATTAATTTGCAGATCATCGAGGCCGAAGCGACCGCCGTAAACGAGGCGGTCAAGCAGGTGAAGGCGCAGGCGGACCACTCCGCCGCGTGGACTGCGCTGGATGCGCTGGTCTCCCAGAAGAAGGCCAGCTATGTGGGCGATCTGCGCATGGAAACGAAGAGCGGCAACCGTGCGACGGCGGTGCGTGGAGAGGGGCGCACCTACGTCACTGAAATGACGGTGGATGAAACACGCCGCTCCAGCATCGCCGTGGAGGAGCGTGGCGCCGGCACCCGCCTGGAACTGGAGCCCACCATCGGTGCCGATGGCGAGACCATGGAGCTGACCTATTCTCTGGAGCATCACTACCGTGCGCCGCATGAGCACTGGGATAAAATCAGCGCCACGGGAGAGCGGGTCGTAGAAACTCCGAACATTGATTTTTACAACGCCCATGTGACCACCGGCATCACGTTGCTCGGTGGCATGACCAAGCTGCTTGGCATCTGGAAGCCCGAAGAGGTCGCGGAGCCGGAGCGCGCCAGTCATCTGCAGGCCGCTTTTCTGAAAGCCCACATCGTTTCGCTGCTGCCGGCCTTGGACAGGCGGGTGGAGCAATTGCTGCGGGAGGAAGGCGAAAAGATCGAGAAGACCCCCACCGCGCCGCCGCCAGAACCACCGGGCGCCACAAAGGGCATCATCACGCGCAGTTTCCACATCACCGAAGAGTTGCTGACGATGGGAGATGCAGCCGGTGGAGCACCTGCCGCCGCCGCAGATCCTTTCGCGGCAGGCGGAGCCCCGATGGCAAACGAAGCACGGCTGACCATGCGCATCACCGCCGTGGAGATTCTGAAGTCCAAGGGCATCCCCTTTCCTGAAGGTTCCTCCGCCAACTACAAACCCAGCACGGGTGAACTTCTGGTGCGCAACACGCCGGAAAACATGAATCTCGTGGAGGCCTACATCGCCTCCTTGAAACTCCATGCGCCGCACAATCTCGCGACGACTGTGCACATCATCGAGGCTGACGCCGCCACCATCCGCCGGCTGGTGGCCAGCACCGCCGCCACCACGGACCACACCGCTGCATGGCAGGAGGTGGAGCAGGGCATTGCGCAGAACAAGATCCGCCTGCTGCGCTCCGCTTTTCTTGAGTCCAAATCCGGCATGCACAGTACTTTTGAATCCGGCCGCGAGCTTGTTTATGTCTCTGAAACGTCCATCGGCGCACTGGAACATTCTGCCAACACCAGCAACGCTCCGGGCGGCAATGACAAAGATGCGAAGCCCTCGCAGACGAGCATCAGCAACGTTCATGTCTCCAATGTCGCAACGCCACACTTTTCATCCGCCGCTGAAATGCGCATGGTCGGACTGCGTTTTGAAATGGAGGGAACTGCCGGCTACTCCGAACCAGACGCGGTCGAACTCAACAACGTCATCAACTATGACTACACCAGACCGGTGTTCACCGATTCTTCCGCACTGCCGGATGCCAAAACGATCCGCCCTTTGAACCACAGCATTCAGTTTCACCAGGCTGAATGCACCGTGAGCACCACCCTAGCCAGCGGCACCCATCGTCTGCTGAACGTGTGGAAACCAGAGGGGACGCCTGAATTTGAGAAGGCTGACGTCCTCCAAGCGGCCTTCCTGAGCATTGACATCGTGCCGGTGGAACGCGCAGCAAAACCCTGACATCACATCGGCCCCGGCGGGCGTTCTTCTTCCAGCATTGGCACAGGCGGTGCCGCAGGTGCTCCGGAGCCTTTGCCGAGACGTCCGCTGTAGAGGTCGATGGCGCGCTTGGCGATGATGTCGATCACGGCAGGTTGCAGCGTGCGGGCGGCGACGTTGGAGACGGCCATGCCAGCCCACATGATGGGGGATTTGAAGCGCAGCACCTGCCAGTAGGGCAGCAGGCGTTTGTACCATTTGTTCGCCGTCTGCAGTTTTTCGTGTTTGGCGATCTTGTGGGTCATTTCCCAGGTTTTCAGCGCCGTGCTGGCACTGACATCCACGAGGCGGCCGATGGATCGAGTTTGCAAAAAGTCCGCCACATCCATGGCCGCAAGGTGCACGGCGCGGGAGAACTGGCTGAGGCCGGGGGCCAGCAGCGCTTCTTGTTTGCCGGGATGGTAGATGGCCGCGATTTCGCGCACCAGCTTCGGCACTTCATCCACCAGCGGCGGCAGCCACTCGGGGTTGAGGTTCTTCTGCCAGCGCAGGCGGTTTTTGCAGGCTTCGACGGCTGCATGAGCTTTTTCGTCCGCCAGACCGCATTCGGGATAGACGAAACTTGCCAGCGCATGCCGTGCCGCGCGCAGATCGGCGGCGAAACGCAGCAGCTTCCAGATCACAATCGAGGCTGCGCCGATGAGGACGCCGGCAAGAAAGGTCAGGATGTGGCCCCAAGGCATGCTCGTACGGGAGAGCACCCCGGGCAGGGTGTCAAGATGACGAAAGTGGCGAGACAGCCTGCTTGCGGCGGCGGGATGACACGCCATAGATGCGCCCCACACCATGTCCTCCATTTTCGAACTCTTCTCTCTTCAAGGCAAAACCGCTGTCGTGATCGGCGGCACCGGCGAACTCTGCGGCGCCATCGCAGAAGGCTATGCATCTGCGGGTGCGGAGGTCGTGCTCGTCGGACGCGACCAGTCCAAGGCCGACAAGCGCCTGGAGACCATTCAAGCCGCAGGCGGACAGGCCTACTTCGTTTCCGCAGACGCCAGCCGCAAAGCCGACCTGCAAATCCTGCTGGATCAGGTGCTGGAGCGCTCCGGTGGCTGCCACATTCTCATCAATGGTGCGGGCGTGAATTCTGCAACGCCGTTCCTCGATATTCCAGAAGACGAATACGATCGGATCATGAACATCAACACCAAGGGGGTGTTCCTGGCCTGCCAGGTGTTCGGCAAATACTTCGTGGATAACAAGATCCCGGCCTCAATCATCAATCTCGGCTCCATGTCCGGCCTGCTGCCGCTGAGCCGGGTGTTCACTTATTCCATGTCCAAGGGCGCGGTGCACAATCTCAGCAAGAACCTCGCCCGTGAGTGGGCCCCTCTTGGAATCCGTGTGAACACCTTGGTGCCCGGCTTCTTCCCTGCCGAGCAAAACAAGAAAGTGCTCACGCCTGACCGCGTGGCGAAGATCATGGGCCACACGCCAATGAACCGCTTTGGCGAAGCCAAGGAACTCGTCGCCGCTGCCCTGCTGCTCGCGGGCGCAGGCAGTTCCTTCATCACCGGCCATGAGATGGTCGTGGATGGCGGGTATTCGTCGCAGACAATCTGAGATTTGAATCCCTCGCGATAGAATCGCAAAAATGTCCCCGTTTAAGCCAGTGGTAAGACCTCTAACCACATGGCTTTTTCATCCATCAGACCGCAGCGCAGCCTTGTCGAGGAGGTGTGCGCGCGCATTGCATCTGAGATTCGGGACGAAGGTGGTGGGGGGAATGGGTGGCTGCCGCCGGAGAGGGATCTGGCGCTGAAGCTCGGCGTGAGTCGGCCCGTTATTCGAGAAGCGACGAAGCGGCTGGAATTGCAAGGGCTGCTGGAGGTGAAGCATGGGGTTGGGACGAAGGTGGTGGACAAGCTGCACAAGCCTTTGAACGGCTCGCTGGCACTGCTGGTTCCCGATGACAAGGAACGGCTGCGACAGCTCATCCAGGTGCGTTTCATGCTGGAGCCGGAGAATGCACGGCTCGCTGCCGAGAACGCCACACCGGCGCAGATTCGCAGGTTGCGCGCGGCATTGAAGGAGCTGGAGGAAACGACGGATTTTGAGACAGCGGTGGAGGCTGATATGGCGTTCCATCGGGAACTTGCGGCGGCATCTGGGAATCAGATTGCCAACCTGCTGCTGCATTCGCTCGCCGAATTGATTCAGACGAGCCTCAAGCATGGTTACAGCCGGACCTCGACTGACAATGCGGCGCGGCAGCATGCGGCGGTGCTGAATGCCATTGAGAAACGCGACCCCGCCGCCGCTGCGAAGGCGATGCGCGAACATTTGATCACCGCCGAGGCCGATCTGGCCCTGCCTAAAGACAAGAAAGCAGCATGAAATCATTACCCTATTTTTCTTTTTTCATCGCGAGCACCAGCGTCCTCGCCATCGAGCCTGATGCAGCGAAGCTGTTTCATGAGCAGGTGGCACCGATCCTGGTGAAGAACTGCGTGGAATGCCACAATGACGTGACTACCAAAGGCGGCCTGAACATGGGCACGCTGGCTGATGTGCTCAAAGGTGGTGACGACGGAGCAGCGTTGGTGCCGGGCAAAGCTGCGGAGTCAGCGCTCTACACGATGATTGTGCCGGAATCCGCAGGCGAGAAGCCGGAGATGCCGAAGAAGAAGCCATCACTTTCCGCCGCCGAAACCGACCTCATCAGACGTTGGATCGACATGGGCGCGGCGTGGCCGCAGGAGATCGTGCTCAAGGAGAAGCCCAAGGGCGATATCACACACTGGTCGCTGCTGCCGCTGAAGTCATCCAAGCTTGCATCCATCGACGAGTTTATCGGTGAAAAGCTGAAGGAGAAAAACCTCACGATGAATGCGCCGGCAGATGCCCGGACGTTCATCCGCCGTGCCAGCTTTGATCTGACCGGACTGCCGCCTACGCCGGAAGAAGCGGCGGCTTTTGAAAAGGAGTTCAGGCGGGATCAAACTGCTGCTGTTAAGAGCTTGATCGACCGCCTGCTGGCGTCACCGCGTTATGGGGAGCGCTGGGCTCGGCACTGGCTGGATGTGGTGCGCTTTGCGGAAAGCCACGGCTTTGAAATGAACCGTGTGCGGCCCAATGCTTGGCCGTATCGAGACTACGTCATTCGTTCGTTCAATGAGGACAAGCCGTATGACCAGTTTGTGCGTGAGCAGATCGCGGGCGATCAGCTTGGAAGGGATGAAGGCACGGGATTTCTTGTGGCGGGCTCCTGGGATCAGGTGAAGGGCCAGGACCCGGTGCTGCGGGCGAATCAACGGGCGGATGAGATGCACGACCTCGTAAGCACGACGGGCAGCACCTTCCTTGGGCTCACGATTGGCTGTGCTCGCTGCCATGATCACAAATTCGATCCCATTTTGCAGACCGATTATTATCGCGTGCGGGCCATCTTTGAGGGCGTTCAGCATGCGGAGCGTGAGATGCGTCCGGCGGATGCTGACCAACGACTGAAGCAGGCCGATGGTGTGCGGGCAGAGATCGCGAAGGCGGATGCGGCACTCGCGCGCTTCCAACCACGAGTCCAACTGACGCGGCGTGTGCTGGTGGATGATGATCTGCCGCCGCCAACGAAGCCGGACGCGGTCGGCTGCGTGCAGATCGAGCAGCCCACGAGTGGCAAGCCCATCGAATACTCACCGGGCACAGAGCTGGGCCAAGCTGCAGATCCAGGTGATCCGACACGCCTGCCCAATCTCGGAGAAAGCTATCGCTACTGGAATGCGGTGAAGGATGCCGACGCGAAGGATTTCTTTTCATGGAACCCACGTGTCTCGGGCAAACAACGCATCTGGCTTTCGTGGGCGGCGTGGACCACGCACGCGAAGGATGCGCGCTACATCCTTGATCTGGATGGCGATGCAAATACCAAGGGCGACCAGCAGGAGATCGCCAGCGTGAATCAGAGCAAGTTTGCCGACGGCAGTGGTGCGATTCCCGAACAGAGGCGCTGGAGTGGGTTCAAGTATGCCGGAACGTATGCGGTGACGCAGGATTCCATCCTTATTCTGCGCAGTGGCAAACTCGGCGGACCGACCGTGGCGGATGCTGTGATGTTTGAAGAAGCCGACGGCACCCAGCCTTCATCACAGCCGCATTTGCGCGCGCCAGTGACGCATCTGGCGAACCGCGAGAGCTTTGATGCGGTGAAGGCGAAGTTTGTGCGCTTCACGATTCATGCGGCGACCGGCGGGCAGCCATGCATTGATGAGCTGGAAGTGTTTTCCGCTGGGAAGCTACCGCGCAATGTGGCGCTGGCGAAGAATGGAGCGAAGGTGACGGCTTCGGATGTGTTCAGTGATGGCACGAATCCGAGCCACCAGATCGCGCATGCGAACGACGGGCTGTATGGCAATGCGAAGAGCTGGATTTCGAAGAATGCAGTCAAGGGCTGGCTGCAGATCGAACTGCCGCGTGAGGAAAGCATCAGCAGCGTGGTGTGGAGCCGGGATCGCGGAGAGAAGAAGGGCAAGGGCTATGAAGATCGTCTCGCCACGGATTATGTGATTGAGACTTCGCTGGATGGGAAAGCGTGGCAGGCAGTGGCGTCGTCCGCCGACAGGCTGAGCGTGGAGTATCGGGATCGCATCCGCGACATTCCGACCCTGAGTGGAGTTTCGGCTGACAATGCCGCCGAGGTCAAGAAACACAGCGAGCAGCGTGCGGTGCTGCAGGGCAAACTGAAGGAAATGACGAATTTCCCCATGGCCTACCTGGGCAAATTTGACCAGCCGGGGCCCACTTTCCGCCTGCAACGCGGTGACCCGATGACGCCGCAAGAGGAAATCGCGCCGGGAGCACTGGCACAGATCGGAGCGAAACTGGATCTGCCCAAAGACACGCCGGAAGCGGAGCGGCGCATGGCTTTGGCAAAGTGGCTGACCGATCCGCAGAATCCGCTCACGGCACGGGTGATGGTGAACCGCCTCTGGCACTATCATTTTGGCACGGGCATCGTCGATACGCCGAGCGATCTCGGCTACAATGGCGGCAAGCCGTCACATCCCGAACTGCTGGACTGGCTGGCAGCGCAGTTTATGCAGCGCAAATGGAGCATGAAGGAGATGCACCGGCTGATCATGAACTCAGCAGCTTACCGGCAGTCGAGCACTGCGAATGACGCCGGGATGCTGGCTGATTCGGGCGCTCGACTCCTGTGGCGCTTCCCGACGCGGAGACTCGAAGCGGAACCACTGCGCGACACGATCCTGGCCGTGAGCGGAGTGCTGGATCTGACGATGGGCGGACCGGGTTTCGATTTGTTCGTACCGAATGACAACTACGTGAAGGTGTATCAGTCGAAGCAGGAGTTTGGGCCCGACACGTTCCGGCGCATGGTGTATCAGAGCAAGCCGCGAGTTCAGCTTGATGATACGTTTGGTGCGTTCGATGTGCCGGATGCAGGGCAAATCGCCCCACGCCGCACATCGAGCACGACGCCGTTGCAGGCGCTGAATTTCTTGAACAGCACGTTTGCGATGCAGCAGAGCGAGCTGCTGGCGGCACGACTTGAAAAGGACGTGGGCAAGACGGCGGCTGACCAAGTGAAGCGCGCCTTTCAACTAGCCTACCAGCGCGAGCCGAATGCGGACGAACTGGCTGCCTCTGCACAGCTCATTTCACAACACGGGCTGGCGATGTTCTGCCGCGCGCTGTTCAACACGAGCGAGTTCATGACCCTGTATTGATACTGTTATGCAAAACCATCTTCTTTCCCGTCGGAATTTTCTCAATCAAGGCGTCAGCGGATTGGGCAGCATCGCTTTGACATCGCTGCTGGCGCAGAAGGGCCTGCTGGCGAATGACCCCATTCGTCCGCGCATTGATCCTGCACATCCCTATGCACCGCGACCACCGCATTTTGAGCCGCGAGCGAAGAACGTGCTCGTCATTTTCTGCTCGGGCGCGATGAGCCATGTGGACACGTTTGATTACAAGCCGGAGCTGGTGAAGCGGCACGGCATGCCGCTGCCGGGCGCGGCGGAATTGATCACTTTCCAGGGAGCGCAGGGGAATCTGGTGAAGCCGCTGTGGGAGTTCAAGCCACGCGGACAGAGCGGCAAGATGATCAGCGACCTGCTGCCCAACATCGCAGGGTTGGCGGATGACATGTGCTTCATCCATTCGATGACGGCCAAATCGAACACGCACGGCCCGGCGGAGAACCAGATGAGCACGGGGTACATTCTGGATGGATTCCCCGGCATGGGCTCCTGGGTGACGTATGCCCTTGGCTCGGAGTGCGATGACATGCCTGCCTTTGTGGCGATCCCTGATCCGCGTGGTGTGCCGCAGATCGGACCACGGCACTGGAACTCGGCGTTTCTGCCTGCGGCCTTTCAGGGCACGGCGTTCAACGCCAGCAAGCCGATCCCCAATCTAGTCCGCCCCGCGAGTGTGAGCGAGGCGGCAGACCGCGACACACGTGCCTTTGTGAACCTGCTCAATCAGCGGCAGGCGCAGGAGCATCCGGCGGACAGTGACCTTGCAGCGCGGATTTCGTCCTATGAATTGGCGGCGCGGATGCAGATCGCGGCTTCGGAGGTCGGCAACATGTCGAACGAGAGCAAGGCCACTCTGGATCTATACGGCGTGAACGATGCAAATGAGACGAAGGCTGGTTTTGCCAAGAACTGCCTCCTGGCGCGGCGCCTAATCGAGCGCGGCGTGCGGTTTGTGCAGCTTTTCAACGGCTCCTACGCCATGGGCGAGGGCGTTGGCAACTGGGACGGGCACAAGACGATCGAACAGCAGTACTCGGTGCATGGGCCGATTCTGGACCAGCCGGTGGCCGGGCTGTTGAAGGATCTGAAGGCCCGGGGGCTGCTGCAGGACACGCTGGTGGCCTTTGTGACGGAGTTTGGGCGCATGCCGACCTTCCAGAAGGGTGCCAATGGCCGCGATCACAACCCCAAGGGCTTCACGGTCTGGCTGGCCGGTGCCGGGGTGAAAAAGGGCTTCAGCTACGGAGCCACGGACGAATTTGGCTACAAAGCCGCCGAGCGCGTGAGCACCATTTACGACCTGCATGCCACGATTTTGCACCTGCTGGGCATCGACCACGAGCGTCTGAGCTACTACAATAACGGCATCGAAAGGCGGCTTACAGACGTCCATGGGCATGTGCTCAAAGACGTGCTGGGATGAGCCGACCTGAGAATGAGGGGGAAAAAACGTTTGATTTCCTTCTCAAAGTCTCCACCATGCGCCTCCCCAAAACCTGACCCCATTCCCGTACCCGCACCATGGCAGTTGTCATCCGTCTCCGTCAAGAAGGCCAAAAAGGCCGTCCAGTCTTCCGTATTGTTGCGGCTGACCAACGCTTCCCAAAAGAAGGCCGTTTCCTCGAAATCCTCGGTACCTACGATCCTCAAAAGGGCGTCAAAGGTGCTGTCGTGAAGCTTGATCGCGTCAATGCCTGGATCTCCCAAGGAGCCAAGCCCTCTGACACCGTCAAGAGCCTCATCAAGCACGCCGCTTCCGTAGTCCCAGCATAAGCTGCCATGGACGCGCCGGAAGCCCTCCGCGAGTTCCTTTCGTATGTGGTGGCGAATCTGATCGACCACCCGCAGCAGGCAACCATTGCCATCGGCACTAATATCAACGGTGCCGTGGCCTACCGTGTGCAACTAGCACCGGAAGATGTGCGTCATGTCATTGGCAAGAATGGCATGACGATCAGTGCGATCCGCTCCTTGCTCAACACAGCGGCCGCCAAGCATGGGATCAAAATTTCCCTCAAAGTAGGGTCCGCACGTGAAGACGATGCGGAAGCAGCCCTCGAGATGCCTCAGGCTGAAGCCTGAGCTGATCAGGCCAGCTTGCTGCCCGCCCACCAGCCGACGGCTGCGGCGGTAATTCCCAGCAGAATGCTGCCAATGGCATTGATAAGCGCGAGCCAGGAATGCTGGTTGAGCATCAGCAGCCACGAGTCATTCGCGAGCGTGGAGAAGGTCGTATAGCCACCGAGCACACCTGTGGCGGCGAACAGCCACGGGCCGCTGCCTTTTTCCTTCATGGCTGGCAGGGCAAAGAGAAAGCCCAGGATGAAACTGCCGAGGATATTGGCCGTGAGCACTCCCCAGGGAAAGACGGCCTTTGGCAGCAGACGCGCCATGCCGATGACCGTTCCATACCTCAGCACCGAGCCGAGGCCGCCACCGAGAAAGATCAGAAGGATGTTCTTCATAGGAGGTTGCTGATTGTGATCATGCCGCCACGGCCTGCTCACGTCTGGAGCCGCCAATCGTCTGCGGTGCGATGCGCGCCCGCCACACATAGCGCTGGAAGAGCACCTTGACCGAGGCTGTGAGAGGCACCGCCAAGATCGCACCGAGCAGACCGCCCAGCAGCAGACCCCAGACGAGCACGGAGGCGATCACCGTCATGGGGTGCAGCCCCACGGCTTCACCGACGATGCGCGGGGTGATGAACAGGGCATCCACCTGCTGCACCAGGGCGAAGACACCGGTCACCGCCAGAGGCATGACCCACCAAGGGTCTGCAGAAATCCACGCGCTCCCTCCCTGCACGGAGGCGATGATCACCGCCGGGATCCAGCACAGGACAATGCCCAGATACGGGATGATCCCTGCCAGGCAGAGCGCAAGACCGATGAGCAGGCCAAAATCCAGCCCCACGATCATCAGCCCGATGCCCGTGGCGATGCCATTGATCACACTGACAAAAAGCTGGCCACGGAAGAAGGCCACGAGATAGCTGTTGATCTCATTTACACAGCTCACCACTTCGTCTTTGAAAGCCGATGCGCGCAATGGCAGGTAGTCCGACCATTGCTGCTGAATCTTGGCACTCTCGATCAGGAAATAGTAAAGGTACAACGGCACGATGATGAAGGAGAGCAGGAAGCCGAAGACGCCGAGGAAACCACCCACACTGGATCTGACAAAGTTCCAGACAATGCCCGGCACTTTGGGCAGGTTCGTCTTCACCCAGTCACCACGCAACAAGGCCTGAAAATCTGCGTCAGGTGCTTCGCTGCCCTCTTTAACTGCCGGGGTTGCCCCCTGCCCTGCAGGTACTGCTTCAGACGAAGGCGCAGGAGTCACTGTCGGCTCTATGCGGGGCAAGAGTTTGATGTCATAGTCCTTTTCGATCTTCGCTGAAAAGTCGATCACTGCCTTTTGCGCCTTCGCATAATAGACAGGCACACGGTCTGCCAGATGGTGGGCGGGATCGTCCAGCTTCACCACGATCCACCAGCCCAGACCTCCCATGGCCAGCGTAAACACCGCAAAGGCCAGCAGCACTGAGCGCTGCCTGTTTAAGCCGCGCCGCTCCAGCCACTCCACACCGGGCTCCAGCAGGTAGGCGAGCACGCCCGCCACGGCGAAAGGCACGAGAATGGGCTGCAGAAAGGCCATCACCTGCGTCGCGAGATAGATCAGCCCGATGGCCAGCGCACCGATGATGGTGATCGACATGGCGGTGATGGCTGCCCATAACGCATTGCGCTGAAAGACGGTGGGAAGATTCTTCATAGGGGAGAATGGCGCGCAGACTAGCCGTTCACTGAG
Source organism: Prosthecobacter sp. (assembly GCF_044373815.1). Taxonomy (GTDB): domain Bacteria; phylum Verrucomicrobiota; class Verrucomicrobiia; order Verrucomicrobiales; family Verrucomicrobiaceae; genus Prosthecobacter. The sequence continues at coordinate 13,996 of NZ_JBIPNG010000024.1, forward strand.
GTTTGGGTACTCCAAAGATAGCCGCAAATTGGACAGAGAGGCCTCACGGCGTATCGTCGCCCACCATGTCCCGTCCTCAGCCCCAGCCTGTTGATCCCGCCGAACTGCCGCAACTCGCGCAGGCCACCATGCGTGCCGCGAAGTTTCCCATGCTAGCCACGGCGGATGGTGACCAGCCAAGGCTGCGCCCTGTCTCACCGGTGCGCACGGATGGCTTCACGGTTTATGTCGCCAATCTGCGCCGCTATGGCAAGACGCGCGAGCTGGCGTGCAATCCGAAGGCTGAATTGTGTTACAAGGACGATCAGGACAACCAGGTGCGAATCACCGCCGCGGCCGAGATCGTCACGGAGCGGCCTCTTCTGGAAGAAATCTGGGCAGCCAATCCTTTGCTGCGTGCTTATCTCGGCAGCATCGACAATCCCGAATTGATCATCTACCGCTTTGTTCCCAGCCAGGTGCGCTACATGCGCGAGTGGGCTTTGGAATATTTTGAAGTGTCCTTTTCAGCACATTCATAAAGTTGATACACGCGTTGGCCTGAGCTGTGCGTTCATGTCGTGGTGTGACAAACGTGCCACCAACTGTGAATAACTTCGTCTTTGTGAATAAGTTCTTGCCAGCCACTCCACGTTCTGACACTCTCCAGCAATTACCGTGATTCATTCAAATAATCACATTTCGGGATCGGTACGTTTGGCTCTCCCCCGCGCCAACGAAAAGCTGTCCCCGCCTTTTTCTCCGCAGGCAACCACTACACCCACTCAACTACCATGGACCGTGACGACCACTCAGCATCGGTAATCTCCTCCGCTAGCACCATCCGCGCTTCCGACCCTGGTCCTGTTTCTCCCTCTGCCACCCCCTCCCGCCGCCGCCGCGCCAGCACCCCGACCGCCACCAAGACTTTCGTTCTCGACACCAACGTCCTGCTGCACGACCCCGCCTGCATTCACCGCTTTGCCGAGCATCACATTTGCATTCCAGTCGATGTCCTGAGCGAACTGGACCGCTTCAAAAACGAGATGACTGAACGCGGCTCCAACGCCCGCGAGGTGCATCGGGCGCTGATGAAAATTTTCTCCAACAAGGGAGCGTCCGTCACCACAGGAGTGCCGACTGACGGCGGCGGCAGCATCCGCGTGGCAGTCTATGATCCTGCTGAGGCGCGCAAGCACGCCAGTGTGCAGGGATTTGAGCGTATTTTCCACGATCTGGACAAAGCCGATCACCGCATCCTGGCCTGCACGCTCTGGCTGAGTGAGCAGGTTTCACCACCGGTCATTCTCGTCAGCAAGGACCTGAACATGCAGCTCAAGGCACGCGCCGTGGGCATTGAGTGCGAAGATTACCTGCACGACAAAGTGGAGCCGCGTGAGGTTGCGAACTTTGACATCGCCCGTGTGGAAGTCAGCCAGCATGAGCTGCAGCGCTTCGCGAGCAGCGGCTGTCTTTCCGTGCCAGAGACCCGCACCGTGGGCATGGTCGTGAACGACTACGCCCTGCTCACCGCCGGAGACAAAGCCACCATGCCCGCGAAGCTGAGCACCAATGGTGAATTCGTCCGCCTGCACCACACGCCGGAGTCGATCAAGGTCGGTCAGGGCCGTGCCATCAAGCCGATGAATCTGGGTCAGGCCTGCTTTCTGGATGCGCTGCTTGATCCTGAGATCAGCCTCGTCACCTGCTACGGCCAGGCAGGCACGGGCAAGACATTGCTCGCTGTCGCAGCTGCCTTGCAGCAGGTTTTTAACCGCACTTACCACGGCGTCACCGTGAGCCGTCCCATCGTTGCCATGGGTCAGACTGTTGGCTTCCTGCCCGGATCCTTGCAGGAAAAAATGCGCCCCTGGCTGCAGCCTGTCTATGACGCGCTGGATCTCCTGATGCGGCCCATGGAAGGCACGCAGCAGGGCCCGGCACGAAAGAAGAACCGCTTCATGCCTGAACCGCAGCAGCAGATGGCAGCGCCCGCCGCGCCGTATGACCCGCTCATTCAGCAAGGCGTCATCGAAGTGGAGGCGCTCTGCTACATTCGTGGCCGCAGCATTCCAGACCGCTTTTTCATCCTGGATGAAGCACAGCAGCTCACGCCGCTGGAGGCCAAGACGATCGTCACGCGCATGTCTCGCGGCTCGAAGCTCGTCCTCGTCGGCGACCCGGCGCAAATCGACAATCCCTACGTGGACAGCCGCAGCAACGGCCTGGTGTACACACGCCAGCGCATGCGCGGGCAGACGTTCGCGGCGCACGTTCCGCTGGTCAAAGGTGAACGCAGCGCCCTGGCGGAAGCGGCGGCGCGGCTGCTGTAAGCTGTATTCATTACAGAAAATTGCACTTGGAAAATTCCTCTCAGAATTTTTGAAATGGAATGATCGCCGCGTCGTTTAACACGCCACGCGCCGGACTTGGCCTCCCAAAATCCAGCGCTCATTTATCCACAACTCAATATCAACTCACATGAAAGTTATCACCTCATTCCTGGCCATTCTTGCAATCTCCGCCGTCACCTCCTTTGGAGCTGATGCCCCCAAGAAGCCCAAGATGACACCAGAAGAAATGTTCACCAAGAAGGACGCCGACAAAGACGGCAAAGTCAGCAAGGAGGAATTCCTCAAGGGTGCCAAGGACGCAGCCAAGGCCGAGGCCTCATTCACCGCCAAGGACAAGGACAAGGACGGATCTCTTTCCAAGGAAGAGTTCACTGCTGCTCCCAAGAAAAAGAAGGCCGCCTGATCCGAGCTTTGCTCTGACCTGAAAAGTCACCACGCCGCACCCGCCCCGCGCGAGTGCGGCGTTTTGATGTCTGCATCAGGGAGGTTCCTGACACCGATAATAAAAAACACCCATCTTTTATCGAAACGAAATGGGCGGCTTCTCGTTTAACACGGCACGCGAAGGACTGGGACATCCAGAATTCCACGCACTTACATCAACAACCCAACATCGACCCACATGAAAGTTATCACCTCGTTCCTCGCCATCCTGGCGCTCTCCGCAGTCACCTCCTTTGCCGCTGAAGGTGATGCCCCCAAGAAGCCAGAAGGCGACAAGGGCAAGCCCAAGATGAATCCCGAGGAAATGATCAAGAAACTCGACACCGACAAAGACGGCAAAGTTTCCAAGGCAGAATTCCTGGCTTCTCCGAATGCCAAGAAGGACGAAGCCAAGGCCACCGAGCGCTTCGGCAAGATGGACAAGAACAGCGACGGCTCCCTCACGCTGGAAGAACTGACCCCGAAGAAAAAGAAGAACGCCTGAGCCGTCTGACTCTTTGACTTCCACCAGTCATCAAGGCCGCACCCGCCCCGCGCGAGTGCGGCTTTTTTGTGGATGCGTTTGCCAGAAGGCGGAAGAAGACCCCTGCTCTCCAACGTACCTTCTGTCCGTCTTGCTTCTCCTTTTTCGAATGCTCCGCTGCACCTTCATCACATTCCTGTTCTGCACTGCGGCCAGCCGTGCGGCGGTGGACTACACCACGCAGATCAAACCGCTGCTGCAACAGCACTGCGTGAAATGCCACGGTGCAACCACGCAGAAATCCCAGCTCAAGCTCGACACCGCCGCTGCTGCCCGCGCCGGCGGCAAACATGGTGCCACCCTGCCCGATCTTCTTGTGCAGGTCGTCTCTGGGACTCACGCTGAAATCCCGCAGATGCCCTACAAGCGCGGGCCACTGGATTCTGCACAGATAGCGCTTATCAAGCAGTGGGTTGCTGAAGGCGCACACGCGCCCGCTGAGGAAGCTCCGAGCGATGACCGGCATTGGGCTTTCATCGCGCCAGTCAAAGCGCCGCTACCGCAGAGTGAAAGCAAGCATCCCATTGATGCCTTCATTCGCGCAAGTCTCAGCAAGGCAGGGCTGGAGCCCTCCCCTCCTGCAGCACCTGCCACACTCATCCGCCGTCTCCATCTGGACCTCACCGGCCTGCCGCCGACGCCTGCTGAAGTGGCTGCTTTTCTCAAACAGCCAAAATCAAACAGTGAGGAACTGGTAACAAGACTGCTCGCGTCCAAGCACTACGGCGAACGCTGGGGCCGCTGGTGGCTTGATCAGGCGCGCTATGGCGACAGCAATGGTTACAGCATCGACGCGCCGCGCAGCATGTGGCCGTATCGCGATTATGTCGTTAATGCCTTGAACCAGGACAAGCCCTTCGACCAGTTCACGCTGGAACAACTCGCGGGAGACATGCTGCCGAAGCCTTCACGCGAGCAACTCATCGCCACGGGTTTCCATCGCAACACGCAGATCAATCAAGAGGGCGGCATCGACAAAGAGCAGTTCCGCATCGAGAGCATTTTTGATCGCGTGGCCACCACCGGCACGGTCTGGCTTGGACTCACCATCGGCTGCGCGCAGTGCCACGATCACAAGTTTGATCCCATCAGCCAGCGCGAGTACTATCAGCTCTTCGCTTTCCTCAACAACCAGGACGAACCCACCCTGCCAGTGCCTGATCCTGGTCAGGATCTCGACAAGCTGAAAGCCGAGCACGCACAGGTGCTCAAGCAGATCGATGCGCACATCAAGGCAAGAATCGCCGTGCTGCAGGAGTGGGAAAAGACCCTGGGTGACCAGTCCAAGAAGCTGGTCGATGCCGAGGCGCTGAAGTCCCTGGCCAAGCCCGCCACCAAACGTGCCGCCGCTGATCAGCGCATTCTTTTCAAAGCGATGACCGGCACGTCTGACAGCGTCTTCAATCCGCTCTACGACCGGCACCTTGAACTCGACAACATCTTCAAGAACGGCACCACCACACTGGTGATGAAGGAGCTGCCGCAGCCGCGCAAGACGACGCTCTTCATCAAAGGGGATTTCACCCGGCCATCTGATGAAGTTCAGCCCGGTGTCCTCGCCGTGCTGCCACCTCTGCCCGCTGGGACCAAGGCTGACCGACTCGCCCTCGCACGCTGGATCATTGATCCGAAGAACCCGCTCACCGCACGCGTCATCGTGAACCGCGTCTGGCAGCAGTACTTTGGACGCGGCCTCGTCTCGACGGAAAATGATTTCGGCACCATGGGCCGACCACCCACCCACCCCGAACTGCTCGACTGGCTCGCTGTCGATTTCATGGAGCACGGCTGGAGTCTCAAGCACCTGCACAAGCTCATCGTCACCAGCGCGACGTATCAACAGGCTTCAACCATTCAGCCTTCATCAGCCCGCATTGATCCCAACAATGACCTGCTCTGGAGGCAGAACCGTCTGCGGCTGGATGCGGAAGTCGTGCGCGATGTCTGCCTTGCAACGAGCGGCCTGCTCTCGCCGAAGATGGGTGGAGCGCCCGTTTATCCGCCCATACCTGAAGGGGTCATGTCCCTAGGGCAGGTCAAACGTGCCTGGCCGCTCAGCAAAGGCAGCGATCGCTACCGGCGCGGCATTTACACCTTCATCTTCCGCGCCACTCCGCCGCCTGCCCTCAGTGTCTTTGATGCGCCCGACGGTTTCAGCACCTGCACCCGCCGCATCCGCAGCAACACGCCTCTGCAGGCCCTCACCCTGCTCAATGACAGCGCTTATGTGGAATTCGCGCAGGCTTTGGCTGCACGCCTGATCAAGGAAGCCAAAGGCGACGATGCCCGCATCTCCCACGCCTGCCAACTCTGCCTCTCACGCCCGCCGCTGGAAAACGAACGAAAGGCTCTCACGCACCTTCTTGCAGCCGAACGTCAAGCGAACGCCACTGAGGCTCAAGCCTGGCAGGCGGTGGCCCGTGTGATGCTGAATCTGGATGAGACCATCACACGGGAGTGAAGATCACTCCGGTTACTGGCGGTTGGGCTCCTTCAATGCCAGGAGCAGCCACTGGGGGGGATTGGCTGGAAGTTTGATCTTGCGATTCTTCTTCAAGAACTCGGACAGGTGGAGCCGGCCTGTCATCGTGCCCGTGTTATCATGCATGTAGACATAAGGCCGACCGCCTATCACGGCCCCGACAAGAAGGTTCTTCGGACCCGCGATGTTGAGATCTTCTTTGTCGGGTGTTTGGAATTGAGCGATCAGCGGGACCGCCTCCGCAGGGTCCCATGAACTGACGGTCAGTTTCTTGATGTTCGAACCACCGGTGAAGAGTTTGGCGATTTTTCCGGAAGCATCATATGAGGCCTCATAGGTGGTTTTCACATTCCCATTCGGCAGTGTTTGGAAAGATTTCGTGAGCTTGCCAAAGGCGGGCCCCGGCGTGCTCACATATTGATAGGTCATGGTGCTGCCATCCAGTTTGGCATGCACCGCCACCATTTTTTGGGCATCGTACTTGTAGCTCTCTTTCTGGCCTCGGGCATTCTCACGTTCCAGAGCAGGGAAAGATTCCTTGCTGTCTTTATTGGGAGTGACCGAATAGGCGAAGTCTCCATCGTGCTGCAGCCAGCCTGTCGCTGGATCCCACTGGAAGCTACGCGTTGTCTGAGGCTTGGCGCCATCCTTCTCCGTCAAGGTCAGCTTCATCATCTTGGTCTTGGAGTCTCTCTCCCACACACCGTCCATGACATAACCGGCCTTGTTGGTCAGACCGGTGATTGAAGTTGCCGCGCTGATGACGGAGGTGCCGCCGGGAGCGGCGGTCACCTGCGGCTTTGTCCCGATCTTGAAGGAAATTGATTCGGCCTTGTTGTAGTCAATGCGAGAAACCATGCCGGTTTTCGGATCGTAGGAAGCCGTGAGCAGGCGGCCAAACTGCTTCGACTCAATGGCCGTGACTTTGGTGTCAGTGTAAGTCCAACGAATCACGTCGCCTTTGTGGGTCAGCGCGGCAAGCAAACGGCCATCCGAATAGTCATAGGTCCAACCTTTGTCGTCCGTCACTTCGAAATGATCCGCCTTGATCCTGCCTTTCCACTGCCGGTCCTTCGTGGCGTACAGACTGCCATCTTTGGCGTCCTTGTAGAGGGTTTCACTGTTGCCGCTCAGAGTGTAAAGCCTCACACTGGTCTCGCTTAATTTTTTGACCCGGCTTTCAAGCAGCGGAAACCACCAGCCCTCGCCGCCCATCCCCTGCCCGACGAAACGCTGCTCGCTGCAAAACTGGAGCCGCACCGGAAGCTGGGCCGATTCGTCGGGGCCGCCAAGCTTCATGTCCTCGTCAAAATCGAACCAGATGCTCAGATTTCCCCACCTGTCGGCCCAGCCCAGGGCATTCTTAATCTGCTGAACATTCTGAGAAAACGCGGCTTTGGCCACCAAGAGGTTGCAAATCAGGAGCAGCAAGCATGACCGAAAGTGATGAGGGCGAATAAAGTTCATGGTTCTCGTAGGGATTCCAAATCGAGAGAAGTGATGCAATTTTTCTCTAATCTTTTAAAGCGGCACAACCCCCGAATTATTGGGCTGCTTTTATTCACCATGCCATGAAATGCACCTGAAGTGCGAAACACTTTTTGCGCTTCAGATAAAAACGCCGGTTTCAATCCCGCATTAACAAGCGGGCAACAACAGACCTGCTGACCGGGCAAAAGGAGATGTGGACTCAGAAGCCTGAGGGCTACGACTTTCAGAATCATCAGGGTGCAGCGTTTTTGAACACACCTGAGTGCCCCCCATTGATCAAATGCTTTCCCACGCGCGCTCGCCAACGGGATCTCGGCCTTCATCATACTCGATATGGTCGATGAGAGTTTCGATGGGCTTGCCGCTGAGTCCGCTGTCTTGAATGCGCTGGGGGAGCACGGCGGAGCGTTCGTCACGCCAGCCGAGTTTGGCGATGAAGCGGTTCCACATGTGGCACTCCTCATCTGTGCGGACTGTACCGCAGGCATGCACCCAGTTGAGGATTTCTTCATCGGTGCCGTCCTCGAGAACGCGCTTCTGGAGCGCGGTATACGGGACTCCGAGGAAACGGCAGCAGCGGCCGTCGAGCGTGTAAAACTGCGTGTCACCCAGCTGCGCCGTGTAATCAGCAGGGAGCTTGGCCGCGGCATGCAGACGGATCTTGTCGAGCATGCGGCCGAAATAGATTAGACGGCCGACCTTGGCGTAGCAACTGCGTAGACCTGGGACGTGGGGCATGACGGCACTCTTCTTCATGACTCAACCATTTGGCAAGTCATGACCTCATGAAACCCTCACTGCCTCAGGGCGGCGGCAGCGGCACATCATTGATCCTGGGTGCAGCGGGTCTGGGCGCAGCACCGGGGACCGGCGCGGATGGCGGGGGGAGAATCGGATTGGGTGGCAGGCCGGTCTGCACAGGCGGGGTGTTCATGTTTCGACGCTGCGGCATGCCCCCGCCTTGATTCGGTGCTGCAGGCTGCTGGGTGGGAATGGCACTCCTGACCTCGACGGGTGGTGCGGCGGAGAGATCGGCAAAGCTGATCCAGCCAGCCTGATCTCCCTTCTGCAATTGAATGCGTGTCTTGTCCACGCTCTCGCCGGGTTTGACCGCACGGATCTTGATGCCCATTTCGTTTTCCGAACCAATGCGCGCCTCCATGACCTGAGAGGTGGTGCGATCCACTAGCACGGCGACGACACCGCCATCGATCTCATAGATGCCGGAGAGGCTAAGGTTGTCGGCGAAGTTCGGCCCCGTCGGTGCATCGGGTGAAGGCAGATCCTTCGTGGTGAAGATGGAGCGCTCCCACAGTGGGGCGAAGTGCTGCAGCTTTGGAAACGGCACGGGGTTGGCGTCTTTCTTCTGTGGCTCCTGGGCAGATGCGTGAGGGGCAAACATCGCCAACACCAGCAGAGAGAATGATAACGTGGAAAGTTTCATGGCTAGTTTGCTTTGCTGACCTTGGGGGCCGATTTCTCACGGTAGAACTGAGTGAACTCGACCTCGGCATTGATGGTCTTGTTCGTGCCGCTGGGATTGATCTGCATGCGGGTGATGCCGAGAAAACTCTGCGGCTGCTGCAGCGCATGGAGCCAACCGAAGAAGGCCTGCTCCTGAATGCCTGCGAGGGTGATCTTCACGGTGGCCTTGTCAAAGTAGCCGAGGTTTTCCTCCAGCGGCAGACCGTCAGGCCCCAGGACTCGCACGGCTTCGATGAATTCCTTGCCACCGATGCTGATGCCCTTTTTTTCAGCCTCGCCAGTGATAACTTCAAGCAGCTTGGCCGAAGCCTCCTGCCGACTGGTAAAGTTCGGGCAATGCTCCTCAAGCCAGCCGTACTTGTCCGCCCAATCCGCACCCTGAGAGATGGCGAGATTCATATCGGCGAGACGGTCGCGCAGGGTGTCGTTCTCCTCGCGAATGGCCGTGTAGTTGTTGAAGGCGTACATGAGCCCACCACCGCCGATGATGGCGAGGAACAGGAAGGCGAAGACGCCGAGCAGCACTTTCTCACTCTTCTTCATTCGCCCGGCCCTCCCTTCATCTCAAAGCTGGCACTGCCGTCGCTGGCAAAGGCTGGCGGCGGCCCGTTCAATGCGAAAGGAGCGAGCGCTTCGATCGACTTGAGCTCCTGGGTGTACTTGAACGCCAGGGAAGCGTCGGGCATGCGGCCGCGCAGGCTCATGCGCTCCGGTGTCCATTCCCAATGTGTGATGGAAACCTCCTTGGATGATTCAGGCTCCATGAGGTGCAGCAGAATTTGCTGCGGCCAGGTGGTGGGATCCACGGCAGGTGCGACCTCCTGCCACGCCTTTTTGTGATCCATGACACGCGAGGCACGCGGCGTAAGAACAGCGACCTTTTCACGCAGCAGGTTGCGCTCCTGCAAGGCCAGCGATGTGAGCGTGGCGACGAGGGCAATGGCCGCGGCGATCACGGTTCCAGTCGCCAGCGCCATGAAGCGTGTCTTTGCGCGGCGCGTCTGGCTTTGACGCTCGGCTGTGACATCCTGCGGCATGAGCAGGCTGGAGCCACGCTCTGGCATCGTCGGTGCCGGCATGTCGCAGCGGTAGGCGGCCAAACCGGTGACGCGCTGGATCTGCGTGATGTCGCCCTCGTCAATCCACAGCACAATGCTTTCGAGTCTGCCAAGAACGCCCTGGAAGCCGAGCTGCAGGCAGATGTTGTTGAGCTCCGCGAGTGCATTGACATCGAGTTTGTTCGCGGACAGCGGCGTGCAATAGATCAACTGCGACCCGCTGGTGATTGCGACAACGAGACGACCCAGCTCACGGAAAATCGTGAGGCTGTTTTGCACCATTGGATAGCACAGCGCGTGCAGCGTGACTTCATCCGGCAGCCGTGCGGTCTCGGTCAGCGACGTTGGCAGATCCTTGAGCGCAAGGATGCGTGTGAGATACGCGCCTTCTTTCCCCTGCATGTTGCGCACCTGCACAGTGGATTCCTCGTCCTCAGCTTTGATGCCCATGCGTTCGAGATGCAGCAACGCCATGCTGCGCAGATGCTCCGGCTGCCCCTTGAGCCAGGCGGGCAGGGCCCAGAAATGAACGGAGGGAAGTGCGAGAACCCGACGCTGGGCGTCTTTGCCAAATCTGGCACCTTCGGCGCTTAGTTCGGCGTGCAGCAGACATGAAGCGCCCTCCGCACCCATCCAGCTTTGCCAGACTTGTGCGCCAGGGAGCAGCAGCTCGCAGGGTGGTTTACGTGTTTTTGCCATGGGCGGGGATTTCACCACGCCAGACGGCCTTGCCGTCCTGCGTGATGAGGATGAGTTTGCGTTGCAGGGGGCCGAGTGAACCGACGCTTTCGATGCGTCGAATGGGACCGGCGAATTGAATCCATTGAGTGAGCTGCTGAAGGATCTGCGGCTGATAGACGCCCAGCAACTGCGCCACCTGGGGCACGCTGCTGAGACGCACATCATCCTGCGTGTGCAGCGCGCCATCGCGTCCGGCACGTAGAGTGAGCAGCGGCTGAATGCGCTCCATGGGCAGATCGGCCAGCAGCGCGATGAGCTCCGGGCGTGCGTCGTTCACATCGACACGACCATCGCCAAAAACAGTGAACCACTCGCGCCAATCGGGCCGTTCGACGTTGACGATGTCCATGCCGCGCACCAGCAGCATCTCTTCGACTTCTTTGAACGGGCGATTGAACGGCATGCCCTCGAAGCCCATCTTTTCGTAATCGCGCTTTTCGGCACCGTTGAGGCTGACATTGGCGTCTGCATCGACCCAATCCTTCAGTGCATCGCACAAGGCGGAGACAAACTGCTCCTTGAAGCCCCAGCTGGTGAACAGCCGACGCATCAGCACCTTGTCACCGGTCTGGATGAGATGGTTGGCGTTCAGCCGCGCCTCCTCGGCCACGAGCTTGACGTTGTAGCCGCCGCCGTCGTTTGCGTTGAAGTGCAGCAACGGATCGTCCTCCCGCATGACTGGATGACGCGCCACCTCAAGACCCATTTCTGCATAGCGTTTGGCAAAAATACGCCCGCGCATCATGCGCGTGTACTGCGAGTCAGCCTGCAGAGATTTGGCTCCCGCAAACATCACCATTCCGAGAATCGCGATCATCCAGAACACCACGATGAGTGCGGAGCCGCGCTGCAAGGACGCCTGACGAAGAGTGCAAGACGAAGGAATGACAAAGCCTGAACGAAGAGCGTGGACTTCCTGACGGGCAGCACTGCCCATCATTCCGTCTTCGGTCTTTGGAGGTTCAATGGTCATTGCGGCGGTGGTGCCTGAGGCACGCTGACCTGAGCCAGGTCGTTCGCGATCCAAAAGGTGTACTCGTGCTCACGCGGGTCGGCACTGAAGGCAAACTTGAGCTTCATGAAGAGCGGAGGCTGCGGGCGTTTCTTCGGATCCCAGCTGGTGAACCATTTCTTTTCCTCCGGCTCATAGAACTGCCACTGCATCTGCTTGAGCCCGTCGAGGATCGGCAGTTCGGCGATGAGGTTGTATTCTCCCGGCGTGCGGGCCTTGGGGTTAAGCTTGAAGTGACGCACCACGAGGCTCAGGTCTTTGGTCTCCCGATTGCGCACAACGCCAAACTCAACGGCATCGGCAAGCTTCAAATGACGCTCCCAAGCGAAGGGCATGTGGCCTCCGGCGATGAACATATTGCCCGAGGCACCGCGCGCGACTTTTTCCAGCCCGGCGCTGAGCTGTATGCCAGGGTCCATGGCTTCCAAATAGTCACGCCACTGGGTGACGAAGTTGCTGATGCGGGTCTCGGCCACGCGAGCGGTGCTCATGGATTTGCCCAGCTGCATGGCGCCGTTGGCCACGCCATAGACGGCGCTCAGGATGAAGCCGATGAGCGCCATGGCCATGATGACTTCGAGCAGCGTGAACGCGGCCTTAGATCGGACTGTGGGGCGAATACACATAGGTTTCCATGCTGCGTTTCATGCGCCGCGTGCGCCCGTCGTTGATCCATGCTTCGGCGCGGATGCGAAACATGTGGTCGAGCTTGACCTTGTCTTTGTTGATGAGTTCAACCTTCTCGATGGTGGCACTGGCGTCGATGTGATCAGCGGTGGGATTGAACGAAATGCTGGCGGCTTTGAACTCGGGCTGGTGCGCCACTTCGGCGAGCACGGACTCCAGGACACGCAGCACCTGCGCCTCCTGACGTGCGGAGGTGGATGCTTTGGCGATCTGCTCAATCGCCTGCGTCATGCTGACGGCCACGAATGAAAATAACGCGAGGGCGAGAATGATTTCGAGCAAGGCGAAACCCGAGGCGGATGAGGATGTGCGGGTGTGTTTCATCCTTTGACCAGAATGGATTTGCGTTTCGCACAGGCGGTGAGTGGATCGAAGCCGATCTCGATCTGCCCTGCCGGGCCGCTGATACGAACCTCGATGGGCTCACAGATGCCGCTGGGGCTGAACTCCCAGGCTTCGCCGCGTTTCGGCTTGCGAAAGGCGGCTTCGCCATAGCGGCGAACCTGCAGCATGCCACTGAACTCATCGCTCGTGCCAAACGCACCGGCGGAAAGCTCCATGCGTACTGTCTGCTGGCTGTTGAGCGCCTGCAGCATGTTTTGCCGGGCGGTGGTTTCGATCATGGCCGCCGCACGCCGCAGCTTGTCTTCAGCGCGAACGCCGGAGATGCTGACGGTGGCAATGCCAATGATCATCAGGGTGATCGACATTGCGACGATGATCTCCAACAGCGTGAAGCCTGCGCGGAAATGACGAATACCACGCTGAGCTTTCAGCGTGGTTTGCACGGTCTTTGGGATGGACTGGCAGGTCGTCATTCCGAGTTAGTCGTTATTGGTCCCAGCTACCGATGTCGTCAGCGTTGTCAGCCACGCCGTCGGGGCCTGCGGAATAGACATCGAAGCCGGTCTTGTCCTTCACGCCGGGGCGGCGGTAGTGGTAGGCGTTGCCCCAGGGATCAATGGGCAGCTTTTTGAGCTTAGGACTCCAGCTAGTCGGCGCGGGGCGACTGGTCGGTTTTTCAACCAGAGAGGATAGCCCCTGCTCGGTGGTGGGAAGGAACATGTTGTCCACTTCATAGGCACGCAGCGCCGAGCTGATACTGCTGATGTTGCCTTTCGCGGTGGTTTTCTTGCCGCCTTCAAGCACACCGCCAAAATTGACGATGGCTGCGCCCACAAGGAGCGCCACGATGGCGAGCACGAGGATCATCTCGACGAGGGTGAAGCCGTACGTCGGGAGGCGTGGTTGGGTTTGGGTGTGTTTCATGAGAATGTGTGGAGGAGAACCGGGCGGCTATTTGTTGATGCTGGAAATGGTCTGGAATATGGTGGTCATCATGAGGTAGGCCATGAGGCCGACCATGCCGGCCATGAGGCAGACGATGAGAGGCTGGATGAGCGCGGCGAGCGTGTCGATCTTCTTGCTGAGCTCGCGGTCAAAGCGCTCGGCGGCGCGTGCGAGGGCGGCAGGCATGTCGCCGGTTTGCTCGCCCACGTTCACCATGTCGATGAGCAGCGGTGGAAACTGCGCGCTGCGGTCCAGCGCGCGGGAAAGCGCGACGCCTTCACCCACGTTGCGCATGACGCTTTCGAAGCCCTGCTGCAGGTAAGGATTGTCGATGGCCTGATGGGTGAGCTGCATGGCCTGCACCATGGTGAGTCCGTTTCCAAGCAAGTTGGCCATCGTCTCCAGGAACTGGACGTAGAAGCGTGCGCGGAAGATGCCGCCGAAAAGCGGAAGGCGAAGTTTAAAATGCGCCCATGGAATCGCCGATTCGGGACGAGATACCCATGCCTTGCCGAGAATGTAGGTGGCGATACCGCCGAGGATGACCATCCACCAGGTGGCTTTGAAAGTATCGCTGATCTTCAGGATGATCTGCGCAGCAAAGGGCAGCGAGCCGCCGGTCGAATCGAGCATTTCCGTGAGTTTCGGAATGAGATAGACGACAAACAGCAGGGTGACGGCAACAGCGGCGACGATGAGAAATGCCGGATAGAGCAGTGCGGAGAGCACCTTGGACTTCAGCGCCTGTAGGGAGCGC
>NZ_JBIPNG010000025.1:0-28281 GCF_044373815.1 Prosthecobacter sp.
CAGAATCAGTTGTCCGGCATCCCCCAAAGAAAGCGACTCCATCACCTGCACCCCGCGCAGCGTTTGCGCTTTCCCACCAAACCAGCGGCAGCCACGCAGATACTCAATGAATTCAGCGCCGTTCAACGCCGCGAGCGCCTCCGCCCACTTCGTTGCCTGTGCATCGTGATTCTGTGCCGCTTTGGCCATGCCGATGCTTGCTGCAAATCACACTCATGCGCAACAAACAGCTCCTCCTCCCAAAAAATGAGGCGGTCGTTGCCGACCGCCTCACGATTTGAATCAAAGCGCTGACCCAGGATTTACAGGTAGTCGTTCACCAAGTTTTCCAGCATCTCCTGACGTCCGCTGCCAAGCAGCGGCTCACCGTTGGCGAGGATGTGGGCTTCGAGTTCGGCAAAGCCGACTTCACCCTTCTCGATCTTCGCGCCAATGCCGGAGTCGTAGGTGCTATAGCGCTGCTTGATGAAGCCGTCCAGGCGACCGTCTTCGATCATCGCGTGGGCAATCTTGAGACCGCGTGCGAAGGCGTCCATGCCGCCGATGTGAGCATGGAAGAGATCGACAGGCTCAAAGGATTCGCGACGGCACTTGGCGTCAAAGTTGAGGCCACCGGTGGTGAGGCCGCCCATCTTGAGCACTTCGAGCATGATCTCAGTGGTGAGGTAGATGTTGGTCGGGAACTGGTCGGTGTCCCAGCCGATGAGAGTGTCGCCAGTGTTGGCATCGATAGATCCCAGCGCGTTCGCGGCGATGGCCACCTGCATCTCATGACGCATAGTGTGTCCGGCGAGCGTGGCGTGATTGGTTTCAAGGTTCAGCTTGAAATGCTCGAGCAGGTTGTGCTCGCGCAGGAAATTCAAGCAGGCAGCCGCATCCGAATCGTACTGATGCGTG
The DNA here is from genome assembly GCF_044373815.1 of Prosthecobacter sp. GTDB lineage: Bacteria > Verrucomicrobiota > Verrucomicrobiia > Verrucomicrobiales > Verrucomicrobiaceae > Prosthecobacter. The sequence continues at coordinate 898 of NZ_JBIPNG010000025.1, forward strand.
GAGGGCTCACGTGGCTTCGGCTCGATGTAGAACTGGCCGGTGAAGCCGATCTTCTTCTTATAATCGACCGCCATATGCAGGAGGCGGGCGAGGTGATTGACCTCGCGCTTCATGTCAGTGTTCCAAAGCGTGGCGTAGCCTTCGCGGCCACCCCAGAAGGTGTAACCCTCACCACCGAGGCGATGCGTCACGTCCATGGCCTTCTTCACTTGAGCAGCGGCGTAGGCAAACACACCGGCGTTTGGGCTGGTCGAGGCCCCTTGGCAATAGCGCGCATGGGAGAAGAGGCAGGCAGTGCCCCAGAGCAGCTTCTTGCCGGTCTGCTTCTGCGCTTTTTCGAGCTCGTCAGCGACGGCGTTAAAGGCGGCGTTGCTCTCGGCCAGTGTGGCGAGTTCAGGAGCCACGTCACGGTCATGCCAGCAGTAGTAGTCCACGCCGAGTTTGTCCATGAACTCAAAGCAGGCCCACACTCGGCGCTGCGCATTGGAGACCGAGTTGCTGCCGTCATCCCACGGGCGCTGGGCCGTGCCGCCACCGAAAGGATCAGACAGAGAGTTGCGCATCGCGTGCCAGTAGGCGACCGCAAAGCGCATCTGCGAGCGCATCGTTTTGCCACCGACGATTTCGTCAGGGTTGTAGTGCTTGAAGGAGAGCGCATTGCGGCTCTTGGGTCCTTCGTACTGAATTTTAGGGATGTCAGGGAAAGCGTCGTTCATGGTAGGACTCGCAAGGGAGACGAAACAGGACGCAGCGCAACTGGTTCGTAAGACTCTAGCGGACACTTTTTGGGCCAAATTGGACGCCCCTACCGCCTCACAGCGCCTTCTTGTTCGTCTCCTCGGCCAGCCAAACCGCGATCAAGGTGATGATAGCCATGACAATCAGATACACCGCCACCAGCCATGGTTTGCCACCCGTTCGGTCAAGCAACGCCGTGGCAATAAGCGGGGCCATGCCCCCTGCCAGCGGCGAAGCAAGCTGATAGCCCAGCGACGCACCGCTGTAGCGCACCCGTGTCCCAAAGAGCTCGGAAAAGAACGCCGCCTGTGGGCCATACATCGCCGCGTGGCCGATGAGCCCAATAACCACGGCCAAAATAACCAGCCCCGTCTGCCGCGTCTCGATCATCCAAAAGAATGGAAACGCAAAAAGCAGTAGAAAGAACGCGCCCCCTAGATACACCGGCCGCCGACCGATACGATCCGACAGCGCCCCAAAGCACGGAATGGCCACCAATTGCACTGCGGAACCAATGAGCACCGCATTGAGCAAAGTAGCCTGCGGCATCCCGAGTTGCTGCGAGCCGTAGCTGAGCACGAGCACGGTGAAGATGTAGAAAAAGGCGTTCTCCGCAAAGCGCGCCCCCATGGCCAGCAGCACGTTGCGTGGGTGATCACGCAGCACAGCGAAAATCGGCACCTTCGGCCCTGCGTCTTGCGCCTTGGCCTGCGTGAAGACCGGACTCTCGATGATCTTCAGCCGGATAAACATGCCGACCCCCAGCAGGAGTACGCCCAGCAAAAAGGGCACCCGCCAGCCCCAGGAAAGAAACGCGGTCTCATTCATGGAGGACACAATCATGAAGACGGCATTCGCCAGCAGCAATCCCACCGGCACCCCAGCCTGCACCCAGCTCGCATAATACCCGCGCTTTCCGGCAGTGCCATGCTCCACCGCCATGAGCACCGCGCCTCCCCATTCCCCCCCGACACCAAAGCCCTGAACGAAGCGCAGCAGCACCAGCAGGATGGGCGCCCAGACACCGACCTGCGCATACGTCGGCAGCAGGCCGATCAGCACCGTCGCCACCCCCATGAGCATGAGCGTGGTGACCAGCATCGACTTGCGGCCGATCTTGTCGCCAAAATGACCAAAGATAATGCCTCCCACAGGTCGCGCAAAGAAGCCCACCGCATACGTCGCAAAGGCCGCCATCGTCCCCGCCAGCGGGTCAAAGTTCGGAAAGAACAGCTTGTTAAAGACCAGCGCCGACGCCGTGCCATAAAGGAAAAAATCATACCACTCGATGGTGGTGCCGATGAAGCTGGCAATGACGACGCGACGGGTGCTGTTGGGATCGGACATGGCGTAAAGCCGGTCAGGCTGAAGGCTGGCCGCGCTCAAAACAAGACTAAAAACGCAATGCCCCCACGCAGCCACTTTGCTGAGGGATCCGATGAAAGCTTTTTCATATGATCTGCACCCCGTTCGCCCCTTTGATCCCTCCACCCCGCGCGAAATCGGATTGGAAGTGAATCCAAACCACCGCTGCGGGGTTCCACGCCCACCATGAAGACAGCCATCCTCCTTGCCCTGGCCTCCCTCCTCGGCGCTGCGCACTTGCGCAGCCAGTCTGCCGACGCGCCTGTCGATTTCGACAAAGCCCGCCAGCTCTTCGAAAAACGTCAGGGCGGCGCCACCCTCACTGCGGAGGAAAACGCCTTTCTTGAAAAGGCACGCGCAGCCCACGACGCACAGGCTCAGAAAAAGGGTGGGAGCGGTGATCTGCCGCCACAAGGGCAAGACGGCATCGATTGGGAAAAGGCTCAAAAATTGCATCAGCGCGACAACGCCGGTGAAACACTGACCGGGGATGAAAAAGGCTACCTCGCCAAGGCACGCGAAGCCTTTGCCAAGCGCAATGGCGGGCAGGCACCCTCCTCCAGTTCCAACTCCAGCCCCGGTGCAGGCACAGACGGTATCGACTGGCAGAAAGCCCAGGATCTTTTCCGGCGCGAGCAAGGCGGCGAAAAGCTCAGTGAGGCCGATCAGAAGTATCTCGATCATGCCAAGGAAGTCCGCAGCCGGGGTGGCAATCGCGGCGGTGGCGGTGGCCGCCCGGCGAATCAGCGCAAAGCACCTGATTCTCTCAAGCCTCTCACCGACATGACCGCCGAAGAAGCCTACGAAGGTGAAGACGGCGGCCTCTATGGCAAAGGCAGCAATACACCGCCTGAGCCGTTGAAAAAGTCAGCCGATGCCGCCCTCTCCCAGATCAAACCTCTCGATGCCGAGGGCAAACCTTCCGATAGCGGCAAGATCGTGCTCGTCTCCATCAGCATGTCGAACGCCACCCAGGAGTTCTCCTTCTTCAAAGGCATCGCCGACAAAGACTCACGCAAGTCCGACAAACTCACCATCGTCGACTGCGCACAGGGCGGCCAGACCATGGTCGCATGGGCGCAGCCGGAAGGCCGCCCATGGTCTGAAGCCATGAACCGCCTGAAAATCGCTGAAGTCAGCCCGCAGCAGGTGCAGGTGGCCTGGGTAAAACTCGCCAACGCCGGCCCCTCCGGCTCCAAGACCGAGCACCTGGCCACGCTGGAGGCCGACACCATCAAAGTCCTGCACCTCCTCAAAGAGCGCTTCCCAAATCTTCGCATCGCCTATCTCGGCAGCCGCATTTACGCCGGCTACGCCAGCACCGGCCTCAATCCCGAGCCCTATGCCTATGAGGGCGCCTTTGCAGTGCGTCACCTCATTCAGCAGCAGATGAACGGTGACGAATCCCTCGCCCTCTCCAAATCCCCCCTCCTCCTCTGGGGCCCCTACCTTTGGGCCGACGGTGAAAAAGGCCGCAAATTCGACGACCTCAAATACACCAAAGACGACTTCGGCGGCGACGGCACCCACCCCAGCAACAGCGGCCGCGAAAAAGTCGCAAAGCAGCTGCTGGAATTCTTCGCCACCAATCCTCTGGCGAAGGGCTGGTTTGCGAAGTAACTGGCACCGACATTCAGATGCCCGGTTGAAACTGCGTTGCCAGCCTGTAAATTCTACACATGAGCGCCGCCGTCATCGACATCACCAATGTTCTGCAAAACGTTCTGTCTCCGCCACTGCCTGAACGCTCGTACATTGCCGAGCGCTTGCTGGTCAGTCTGGATGACGAACAAGAACTGTCGCCCGCTTGGCGTGCCGAGTTGGATGCCCGTGTGCTGCGCCGAGAAAAGGGTGAGACACGCTCCCACAGCCGTAGAGAAGTCCACGAGGAGATCGAGGCGATCCTGGCCTGATGCGCCTGACGTACACATCAGAAGCTCGGCTCGACCTTGCCGAAGCAACCAGCTACTACAAAAGCTGTCACAAAGAACTGGGCAAGGAGTTCTTCCAGCGCATCCAGTCCGCTGAAGAAGACATCATTCATTATCCTGAGGCATGGCGGCCTCTGGGTTCCTCCTACCGCCGCAAGCTATTGCAGAAGTTCCCATATGGTCTGGTGTATCACCAGCCCGAACCTGATTGGGTCGAAGTGGTGGCCGTCATGCATCTGCATCGCGAACCAGACTACTGGCGCAAAAGCACCAACTGGGAAGTTGGTTTACCTCCCCGTCAGCCGCTTCCACAGACCCCGTGCGCCATCAGGAGTAGTGTTTTGTTGGGGCATCTGGGCTGGCTGCCGGGGCGCTGGGCCCGCCGAAGAGCGACGCTCGCCACCCGGACGTCCACCACCACCCTGGCCTCCCTGACCACCTGGACGACCACCACCAAATCCACCAGGACGGCCTCCGCCTTGTCCACCACCGCCGCCACCTGGGCGACCACCACCACCCTGCGGGCGGCGCGGTTGCGATGAGCGTTGCTCCCGGCGCTCCGGCCGTTCATCGATGAACGGCTGGGGTGCGGCGTTGTAATCAAAGCCTTCAGCTTTTTTGCGGACGAGGCCACGATTGATAAAACGTTCCAGCTTGCGCACATCCGGCAGCTCATCCGGCGAGACGAAGCTGATTGCATCGCCAATGGCCTGCGCACGGCCTGTGCGTCCTATGCGGTGCACATAATCTTCCACGATGTGCGGGAAGTCGAAATTCACCACGTGCGAAATGCCATCCACGTCGATGCCACGTGCGGCGATGTCCGTGGCCACGAGCACACGCACCGTGCCCGTCTTGAAATCATCCAGCGCGCGCAAGCGCTGGTTCTGCGAACGGTTGGCATGCAGCGTGGCGCACTTCACGCCGGTTGATTCGAGCTTTTTGGCGATCTTGTCCGCGCCGTGCTTCGTGCGGCTGAAGACCAGCACCATCTGCATTTTCTCATCCTTCAGCAGGTGCGAGAGCAGCGGCATTTTGAGATGCTTGTGAACTTCATACACAAGCTGGGTCACGCTCTCCGCCGGATTCGCACGCTTGCCAATCTGCACGATCTTCGGCGCGCGCTGAAACTCATGCGTCAGCGTTTCGATCTCCTTCGACAGCGTCGCGGAAAACATCAGCGTCTGCCGCTTCTTCGGCAGTTGGTTGATGACTCGGCGGATGTCCGGCAGGAAGCCCATGTCCAGCATGCGGTCAGCCTCATCCAGCACAAGGTATTCAAGCTGGGAAAAATCCGCGCAGCGCTGCTCCATCAAATCCAGTAACCGACCCGGGCAGGCGATGACAATGTCACTCCCGGCACGCAGGGCGTCCTTCTGTGGCTTTTCGCCGACACCACCATAAATTTTGGCGATCTTCAGAGGCAGATGTCTGGCGTAGGCCAGCACGTTCTCCTCGATCTGAGCCACGAGTTCACGCGTGGGTGCCAGCACCAGCACGCGGGTGCGGCGGCGCTGCCCCTGAGGAACGGGATTCGAAGTCAGGCGCGTCAGGATCGGCAGGGTGAAAGCCGCCGTCTTGCCGGTGCCGGTCTGCGCGATGCCGATCACATCTCCACCTTGGATGACCACCGGAATAGCCGCAGCCTGGATGGGGGTGGGTTCCGTGTAACCGGCTTCTTCGATGGCAGTGAGGATGTTCGGGTCGAGGCCGAGAGCTTTGAAAGACATGTGCCCCTTCCTTAGCCGCCGATAGGGCGATTAGCAATGACACGTTTCTCCCCACCATCCCCGCCCCTCAGAGCTTCGCCGCATCCGCCGCTCGCCACAGATATCACGCCGCCAGGGTCCGGTGCGGCTGCCAGCGTTCCGCCAGGGCCCGAAATTCCTTCGGCTTCGGCATCTCTTCGAGCTTCTTCGCCACGCGCCAGCCATTGCGCACCCCGAAGTCATCGCTGGGAAACACATCCGGCCTGCCGAGGGTGAAAATGAGAAGCATCTCCACCGTCCAGCGCCCCACCCCGCGCACCGCGACGAGCCTTTCGATCAATTCCTCGTCATCCAGTTTGAGCGCTGCCGCACGTTTGGGGATCTGCCCGCTGAGCGTCTTGGCGGCTATGTCACGAATCGCGAGCATCTTACCCATGGAAAATCCACAGCCGCGCAGGGCCTCATCCGTGGCAGCCATCACCTGTTCAGGCTGTGGAAAGCGCACCTGGGGAAACAAAGCTTTGAATCGTCGCAGGATCGCCTCCGCCGCGTTCGCATGCAGTTGCTGGTGCGCCACCGCACTGACCAGCGCCTCATACGGCGAGCGTTTTTGCGGCACCAGCAGGCATGGACCATGGGCCTTGATCAGACGGCGCATCACCGGGCAGCGCTTGGACAGGTGGGCTTCGGCTTCAGAATGCATGGCCGGACACGATTGCGATATCTAAACAAATGCAACATTGATTCGAGACTCGAAATCGGGTTTCATTCGTATCTCCCGGAGTCTCGATCTCATCAGACACCATGGCAAAACTCACTTTTGTACTCGATGACGGCCAGGAAATCGTGGTCCCTCTGGCGGACCACATGACCGTCGGTCGTTGGGAGGACAACGACGTCGTGGTGGATGACGAGCGCATCTCAAAACACCATGCCGAACTGGTTCACAACGCGGACGGCAGCATCCAGTTGTTTGATTCAAACTCCACCGCAGGCACCTTCGTCAACGGCGAGCGCGTTCGCAGCCGCACCATCCTGCATGGCGACACGCTGGCCTTCGGTCCGCTCACCGCCGTGCTTGATCTCTCCGATCATTCAGCCAACGGCAGCACCGTCGCCCCTGCGCTGGCAGGATATGAAACCCAGGCGGTAACCATCGACCAGCCGGTCAAAGCCGGCAAAATCGCGACCCGCAAGCGAAACCGAAGCGGCAGACAGGACTCCACCTCACTCAAGAACACCGAACTTCAAGCTGAAGCCGCCCGGCTTGAATCGGAAAAAGCACGTCTCGAATCCGAACTGGATGCCGTGCAGAAAGAACTGCGCGAGTGGCAGGACCGCTCAGCAGCAGAGCATGCCACTCACCTTGCCCGCATAGAATCTCTCCGAGCCGAGGAGGAACGCTTGGTCCCCATCAAGACGGCGGTTCATGATGCCGAGTCAGCGCATGCAGAGTGGCTTCAGTCCATCCAAACCCTGAACACCCAGCGCGCGCAGAAAGCCGCCGATCTGCAGCGTCTCAATCAGGACGAAGCTGCTGCCAGACATGAACTCGAAGGACTCACCACCCACCGGGATCAGGCATTGACCCACCTCAAGCAAATCCGTGCTGAGAGTGTGCGTGATGAAACCGTTCTAGACACTCTGCGCCGCCAGATCGCTGAACTCGAAGCTCGCGACAGGGAGACCAGGGAAATCGCCGAGGTCCGTGCTGACCAGTTGAAAGCCGCGGAAAAAAAGCTGGAGGAGCTTGCCCACCAGCGCACCCAGATCGAGGCACACGTCCATGAACTCACCGGCACGGAAGAAAAACTCCTGCAGGCTCGCACCCATTGCCGTGAAGCGGAGACACAGCACGCCACGCTTACTGCAGCGATTGCAACCCTTGAGCTGGATCATGAGCGCTCCGCAGCCGCAGCCAAAGATCTCGAATCCCGCATCGCCACGCTGGAGGAATCCCACCAGCAGGCCGTCACAGCCGCTGGAGAGGCTCTCGCTTCACGCAAGCAAGCCGAGGAATCCCTGCGGAACCTTCAGGATGAACTCGCTGCACACGAGAAAGACCTCACCACCCGAAACGCCGAACTGACCACCGAAACGCAGAAGTTGGAGCAAACTCAAGCTCGCCACGCTGAACTCGAACAGCAGTGCCAGGCTCTCGCCGAAACCGGGCAAAAACTCACCGACACCCAGGCTCAACTGGCCGCCGCCGAAGCCCGGCTTGCGGAGGTGAAAGTCACCACCACAGCTTTTGAAGCAAAGATCGCAGAACAAAAATCTCTCATCAACACACTCTCTGGTGATGAAAGTGCCGCAAAGGGCCGCATCGAAGTCCTGCACGCCCGCGAAAACGATTTGCGAGCCGAACTCACGCAGCTTGGCTCTGCCGAACGCAGTCAGCGCACTCGTTTCGAGGAAGTCCGCCAGCTTGCCGCCGAGGCGGAAAAAGAACACGCCGCACAGCAGCAGCAGCTCGCTTCCAGCCTCGAAGCCGCCCGCGGCGAACTGGCAGATCTCCTGTCCCGGCTCCAGCCTTTGCGAGACTGGAAGGAGGCCATGGATCAGCTCTATGCCCGCCTCGCCACGCTGCCGCAGGATTCCCCCGAAGCACGGGACCTCTGGCATGAAATCGAAAAGGAAAAAGCGGGGCTTCACGAACTCATCACCACCGCACGCACTCAGGCGCATGCAGGTGCACCTGAAGAGCCTCGCGGAAGCACTGCCGTGAGAACATCGGTGGCGGCTGAAGGCCCCGCCAGAGCCCGCACCAGCAGCACGGTGGCGCCCGGCACCACGCAAGAAACCACTCTGCGCTCACGCCTCAGCCATCTGCGTGAAAGCGTTCAGCGCGAAGAGTCCCGCCTCGAACAACTCCGCGTTGAGCGCACGCGCCATGAATCCCCGCATCGCAACAATCTCGCGGCTGAAGCCATGCTGCGTGAGCAGAGCCGCCACCTGGAGGCTAAAATCCGGCAGGAGCAGGAGCGTCATCATGCCCTGCTCCACAACATCGAAATCTCCCAGGCCGAGGAGGAAAAACGGCGCGACCGTCTCGGCGAACTGGAACACAAGCTCGTCGAACTCCGCACCAGCATCACCGAAGCGGAGCGCCAGCGCAGTGAGCTCCGCCAGCAGGCTGACCTTGCCCACACCGAGCTCAAAAATTTTGAGGCGGCTATTGATCGTATGACCAAAAAAACTGCGGATTGAGGCACTAATCCTGCATTCATTTTGGCGCCGATCCAAATGCCCGATTGATTCCACGCGCTTCATCGACTTTGCTGCGCCGGTTTCACCGTAAAACACCCCATGGCCAAACTCACTTTCGTTCTTGAAGACGGACAAGAAGTGGTGGTTCCCCTCAAGGAACACATCACCCTCGGACGTGACGAGGACAATGACATTATGGTCGATGACGAGGGCATTTCACCTCGCCATGCAGAAATCGTGCAAAACGCTGACGGCAGCCTGCAGGTTTTTGATCTGAAATCTTCCACAGGCACTTTCGTCAATGGCGAACGCCAGCTCAGCTGCACCCTGCTCCATGGTGACACAGTCGCCTTTGGCCCGCTCGTTGGCACCCTCGATCTTGAACATCCGGCCACCAGCCCGCCCGTCGTAGAGACCCCCGTCGCTCCTGAAGTTTCCAAGCCTGCTCCTCCGGCTCCCGTTCCTGAACCTGAAGCTCCCGCATCTGAAGTACCAGTTCCGGAATCTCCCGAACCTGCGCCTCCCCCGCCAACACCTGCGCCGGTGCTTCCCGACAACGCCCTTGTGGAAGCCGTGGCCCATTTGGAAGCGGAGAAATCACGGCTCAAATCCGAGGTCGATGCCGCTGAAAAAGAGCTGCGTGGCTGGCAACAGCGCGCTGAAAAGGAACGCGCCCTGCATCTCGCCCGCGTGGAATCACTGATTGCTGAGGAAGAAAAGCTCGCGCCCGCGAAAGCCGCCGTTGAGCAGGCTGAAGCCGCCCATCGCGAGTGGCTGGAGACCATCAGTTCCCTCACCAGTCAGCACGCAGACAAAACCGCTGCCCTCGAACGTCTCAATGCCCAGCATTACGAGAAGTCCACCGAGGTCCAGCGTCTCACCGCCACCGCGGCCGAAGCTCAGCAGCAGATTGAAGATCTCGCAGCTCAAAAAGAGGAGGCCGACGCCCGCCTGAAACAGGTGCGTGATGAGTGCGAACAGGACGAGGCGTTGTTAAACTCCCTTCGTCAGCAGATCATTGAACACGAAAAACGCATTGTAGAAGAGGAGGCCAAACATGCCTCGCTCAATGCCGCCAGCTTGGTGCTCAGTACTAAGCATCAGCGTGAAGAGGCCGCTGTCAAAGATCTCGAAGCACTCCTCATGTCCTTGGAGCAGAAAGGCGCAGCCGCCGAAGGCTCACTGCAGCGCATGCAGGAGGGCCTGGCCTCATGCGAAAAGAAGCTGGCCTCCCGCACTTCCGAACTCGCCGCATGTGAAAAAAGCATCGCCGCAAGCGCTGCCGAACTTGCCGCCGAAACCAAACGCATCGCAGATGCCCGGGCACAGCGTGCTGAATTGGAACAGCTCAATCTGGATCTGACCGCAACGAAACAGCAGCTTGTCGATGCCAGGCAACGCCTCGCTGCTGTAGAGCAGCGCTACCGCGACGCACAGTCCAACAGTTCTCAGGGCGGATCACAAATCGCCCCGCCCAGGCGCAATTCCGCCCACGAGGAAGTCCCCAAAACCGCTGCGGCCTCGAACGGTCAGCACGCGGAGCTTCCCGGCCAGATCGAAGCCGCCCGCCGCGAACTTGCCGAACTGCAGGCCAAGATCGCATCCCTGCGTCACTCGTTCTCGGGAAGTGAAGGCGAGGCCGCACAGGACACATCCATCATCTCTCCGCCCGTCATTGTTCAAGTCGAGACCATCAAGCTCACCCCCGTTCCCATCAAGTCCGAGCGCACCCGTGGCCCCGGCACGAAAAAAGCCGCAGCTCGTTGATGTCATCGGCAGTGCCGAAGCCCCTGCTTAACCCAGGTGCTTCTTCAAGAAATCGACAAGGCTTTGCGCCACCTTCGTCACCTGTTTGGCCGTGCGTTCATCCTTCAGCCCACCTTTGTCATCAAAGGCTTCATACGCCTTGGAAACCGCCACCTGATCCGGCAAAACAATGACGCCGATGTTGCCCAGAATCGCACGCAGATGCACCAGCCCCCGCAGCCCGCCAAGCGCACCTGGTGAGGCACTGATCAAAGCAGCCGTTTTGCCACGGTAGGCTGCCAGCGCAGGCTCATCATCCGTCTCGCCACGGGAAACCCAGTCGAGGGTGTTCTTCAGCACGGCAGTGATAGAGCTGTTATACTCAGGAGAAGAGATGAGCAGGGCATCGTGCGCGAGAAAGATAGCCTTCAATTTTTTCGCATTCTCAGGCAGCCCCTGCTGCTCTTCCAGATCACCGTCAAACAATGGCAGCGGGTAATCGCGTAGATCCAGCAGCGTGACCTCGGCCCCGGCGGCACGTGCAGCCTCTGCGGCAAAACGCACAAGCTGCTTGTTAAAAGAGGCGCTGCGGGTGCTGCCCGCAAAGGCGAGAATTTTGGGAGTACTCATGCCCATGGATACCTAAGCCTGCCAAAACCGCCAGCCGAGAGTGAGCATTCCGCATTGTCAGACCCCTTATTCGTGTGGAGGTTGTAGTAGAATGAAGATTGATGCCCTCGCCCGTCTCGAACGTTATGCCAAGCGCATCGCGGAAATCGCCGCCGTGCTCGGCAAGTATGGTCTGGCGGATTTGTTTGGCGGCTTCAAATACGCCTGGCTGCAGGACCGCCTCAAGAGCGCTGATGGCCAGTCGATTACCACCGGCGTGACACAGGCAGCGCGTGTGCGCATGGCCCTTACGGAGCTGGGCACCACCTTCATCAAACTTGGCCAGATGCTCAGTACTCGCGCCGATTTGCTCGGCCCTGAACTGACCGAAGAGCTCTCCCAGCTTCAATCCAATGTACCACCGGACCCCTCAGCCGTGGCACGTGCCACGATTGAAGCCGAACTCGGCCAGCCGATCGAGCAGCTCTTCGCCAGCTTTGAAGACACCCCTCTCGCCGCCGCCTCCGTGGCCCAGGTCCATGCCGCCCGTCTTCACACCGGTCACAGCGTCGTCGTCAAAGTGCGTCGTGCAGGCGTGGCCGAACAGGCCGCCACGGATGTCGAGATCGTGCAGGCGCTCGCCGAGCTGCTGGAACAGCACTCGCCCGCCCTGCGCTCCTACCAGCCGCTGGCAGTCGTGCGCCAGTTCCGCCGCACCCTGCTGCGTGAGCTCGACCTGACCTATGAGCGGCAAAACCAAGAGGAGTTTGCCCGCAACTTCGCCGATGACCCGACCGTCTGCATCCCCGAACTCTTCAGCGAACTCTGCTCACATCAAGTCGTCACCATGCAGCGCCTGGATGGCATCATCGGCACCGACATCGAGGCGCTGCAACAGTCCGGCGTGGATCTCGGCGAGTTCGCCAAACGCGGTGCCAACATGTATCTCGAAATGGTCTTCCGCGATGGCTTCTACCACGCCGATCCACATCCCGGAAATCTCATCCTGCTCCCCGGCAATATCGTGGGCGTCATCGACTGTGGCATGGTCGGTCGCATTGATGAAGACCTGCGCGATGAAGTCGAGGCACTGCTCCTCGGCATCGTGGAAAACGATTCCGAACTCGTGGCCGAGCAGGTCCTGCGCCTGGGCGCGGTGCCTGCCGATTGTTCACGTGAAAAGCTGCGGGCCGACCTGCAGGATTTCATGGCGGATTACACCGGCCATCCACTCAATGACATCCACGTCGGCGCGGCCTTGAGCAGCCTCGTCGAAATCATTCGCAGTCATCACATCGTGCTGCCTCCGTCACTCGCCATGCTGCTGAAGACCCTCATCGTGCTGGAGGGCACCTCGCGCCGCTTCAGTCCGGATGTAAGCCTGGCCGAGCTGATGCAGCCCTACTGCAAACGTCTGATGCTTCGCCGGTTCTCCCCAAGCCGCATCGCCAAACGCGCACGTCGTTCCATCCGCGTGTGGGATCGTCTGCTCACCGCACTGCCTCGCGACATCACCGACATGCTCGCCCGTTTCCGCGACGGCTCATTCACGGTGCACATCGATCACCGCCATCTTGATCCCATCGTCAACCGCCTCGTCCTCGGCATCCTCACCGCCGCGATCTTTCTCGGCTCCAGTGAACTCTGGAGCCGCCAGGCCGCCCCGCTTTTTTACGACATTTCCATCTTCGGCGCTCTGGGATATGCGGTGTCCCTCTTCTTCGGCTGGCGGCTCATGCGCGCCATCCGGAAATCAGGGAACATTCAGTCGAAGGATTGATGTTTTGCCGCATCCTGTTTGGCACCTTGACCACTTGACCAGCCCTCCATCCCCACCGTAAACCTTTAGCCGAACCCAACCCTCCTTCCATTCATGTATTTCCTCGGCATCGACAGCGGCACGCAGAGCACCAAGGCCATCGTCCTAGACCTCGATTCGGGCAAAATCCTCGCCACCGGCCACAGCACTTATGAATTGATCGAGGGCCTGCCTCCAGGGCATCTCGAACAAGACCCGCAGTCATGGCTGGATGCAGTGGATGCCTCCGTTCAACAGTGCCTCGAACAGATCGGCAAGGACAAAGCCAAAATCGCCGGCATCGGCGTCAGCGGCCAGCAGCACGGCCTCGTGGCTCTCGGCGCAGACGACAAACCCGTCCGCCATGCCAAGCTCTGGTGTGACACCTCCACCCAGGCCCAATGCGCAGAGATCGCGCACCATTTCGGCGGCCAGCCCGGCGTCATCGCCGTCGCAGGCAATGCCATGCTCCCAGGCTACACCATTCCCAAGCTGCTCTGGCTGAAACAAAACGAGCCCGAGAACTTCGCCAAGACGAAAACCATTCTGCTCCCGCACGACTACATCAACTTCTGGCTCAGCGGCGTGAAGCGCATGGAATACGGAGACGCCTCCGGCATGGGCATCCTCAATGTGAACACCCGCCAGTGGGCCTATGAAATCTGCGATTACATTGACCCCAGCGTGCGCGCCATGCTGCCACCACTCGGTTCTTCAAAGTCCGTCCATGGCACCATCCGCAAAGATCTCGCCGTCAAATGGGGCCTGAACTTCGACGTCATCATCAGCGCCGGCGGCGGTGACAACATGATGGGCGCCATCGGCACCGGCAACATCAAGCCCGGCGTCGTCACTGCAAGCTTTGGCACCAGCGGCACTCTCTATGGTGTCGCGGACTCCCCCGTGGTCGATGGCCAGGGTGAGGTAGCCGCGTTCTGTGACAGCACCGATCAATGGCTGCCGCTTGTCTGCACCATGAACGTCACCGTCGTCACCGAACAGGTGCGTGAGATGTTCCGCTGGGATTTGCGCCAGCTTGAAGTCGCCGTGAACTCCGCTCCCGTCGGCGCGGATGGCGTGATGTTCCTGCCCTACCTCAATGGTGAACGCACCCCAAACCTGCCAAACGGCACGGGCGTCATCCACGGCCTCCGCCCAACGAACATGGCCCCGGCCAATCTCGCCCGTGCTGCCGTGGAAGGTGCCACCCTTGGTCTCGCCTACGGTTTGAAACGCTTCCGCGATCTAGGCATGAATCCGACCGAAATTCGTCTCACCGGCGGCGGCAGCAAGAGCAGCGTCTGGCGTCAGATCGCCGCCGACTGCTTCAATGCCGAAGTCGTCACTCTCAGCACCAGCGAAGGAGCCGCACTCGGCGGAGCCATCCAGGCCGCCTATGCTCACGCCAATCAGGGCGGCAGTGAAAAAGTCAGCTACGAGCAGCTCTGCGCCCGGCTCGTAACCCTCGACGAATCCACCCGCTGCAAACCCAATGCCGAAAATGCCGCGCTCTATGCCGCACAACTGGAACGGCAGATGGAACTCACTGGCCGCCTCAATCAAACCGGCTGGCTCTGATCGCCTGACATCTTCATGAAACCAACCGTTCGAACCCACCCCAACGCCGTCGTCATCGAACTCGAGGGCGATGCCGATCTGGCGACCGTGCCAGAATTCCAAAAAGTCGTGCGCGAGCAGATGAAGGCCGGGGTCAAACGCCTCATCATTGACTTCACCAAGGTGACCTTCGTCAACACCCCGGTCTGGGCCGTCGTGGTGGAATACTTTCAACACGCCAGCGGCGCGGGCACGGAATTTGCGCTCGCTGGTATTCAAGGCCGTGTGGACGCCTCGTTCAAAATCGTGCGCCTCGGCGACTTCATCACCCATCTGCCCACGGTTGATGCCGCTTTGAATGCCCCCGACCTGACCAGCAAACGTTAGTCCCTTTCAGCTCCGCCTATGACCGAAGCATTCCGCCAATACTTCGAACTGTGCGGAAGCCTGCTCTACTGGCTGTTCGTCGCTCCCTTTCGCGGCAGAGGCTGGCGCATCGGCCACACCTTTGCTCAAATCGTGCGCATCGGTGTGCATGCCGTGCCCATGGCGGCCCTCACAGCCCTGACCATCGGCGTCGTGCTCGCCATGCAGTCCGCAGCCCAGCTCGCGAAGCTCGGCGCCACGGCCTTTGTTCCGGGACTCGTATCCTCCAGTCTCATTCGCGAACTCGCACCGCTGGTGACAGCAGTCATCGTCATCGGCCGCAGCGGTTCCTCTGTCACGGCAGAGCTCGGCACCATGAAAGTCTCCGAAGAAATCGAAGCCCTTGAGGTCATGGCCATCCCCCCCATGTCCTGGCTCATCGTGCCGCGCTTTCTGGCCATGGTCATCATGCTGCCCTTGCTCACAGTCTTTAGCATCTATGTGGGCCTCGCCGGTGGCTGGCTCATCGGCCATTTCTCCCTGCACATGTCCACCGCGTTCTTCGTCACTCACGCGCTACAGCATGTTGCGTTGAGTGACATCGGCATCGGCCTGCTCAAAAGCGGCGTCTTCGGCGTGCTCATCGTCACCATCGCCTGCAGCATCGGATTGAATGTCTCCGGCGGTGCTGAAGGTGTCGGACTCGCCACCACCCGCTCCGTCGTTGTCTCCTTGCTCAGCGTCTTCATCGCCAACGCCCTCCTCACCGCCCTGTTCTTCTTCTGATGTCAGACACCGCTCCAGACCTGACCACCCGCGAACCGATCATCGAGGTCGATTCGCTCGTGCGCCACTTTGGATCTCAGAAAGTCCTGAACGGCGTGAGCTTTAAAGTCTATGAAGGCGACACCTTCGTCATCATGGGTGGCAGCGGCTGTGGCAAAAGCACCCTGCTCCGCCACCTCATCGGCACGGAAAAACCCAGCTCCGGCAGCATCAAGATCTTCGGTCAGGAGATCACCACCATGAACGAGGATGCCATGCGCAAGCTGCGCGGCCGCTACGGCATGCTCTTTCAATCCGGTGCCTTGCTGCAATCGCTCACCGTCGCGGAAAACGTGGCCCTGCCATTGAATGAACACACTCAGCTAGACGCCGGACTGATCGACACCGTCGTCAAAATGAAACTCGAGCAGGTCGGCCTCACCGGCCATGGCCACAAGAAACCTTCCGAGATCAGCGGCGGCATGAAAAAGCGCGCCGCACTCGCCCGCGCTCTTGCTCTGGACCCGCCTCTCGTCTTCAGCGACGAACCCACCGCCGGACTCGATCCCATCATGACCGCCGTGGTTGATGAACTCACCCAGCGCCTCACACAAAAGATCGGCGCTACCGTCGTCGTCGTCACGCATGACATGAACAGCGTCTTCCGCATCGGCACCCGCATCATCATGCTCGGCACCGGCCCAAATCAGGGCAAGATCATTGCCGCAGGCACGCCCGCAGAAATTCGCGCGCATCCCCACCCCGCCGTCCAGCAGTTCATCAACGGTGATCCCCAGGGTGATGGTAGCGACGACTCGGGCGAAATGCTTTATCGCGAAACGCTTCTGGGCCTCAACGAAACCGGCACGTATTCACGCTCAGCCATCCATTCCTCCAAGCCATGAAAAACAAGCAAGATGCCACCGTGGCGACCCTGGTCATTCTCTGCTCCCTGATGCTGCTCGGCGCGCTCATCTTCGCCATCTCAGGCGATCCCTGGCGCAAACCGCATCTGCGCTTTTCCGTGGACTTTGCCGATATCACCGGCATCCACCGCAATACCAGCGTGCTGTTTGCGGGCGACCACATCGGCGTGGTTGATCGCATCGAGCACCTCGCCCCCGCCGACCGCATCCTTGAAAGCAACACCGTACGCGTCCACGTCGAGGTCTTCTCTCCCGCCCCCATCCCTTCCAGGTTGAAGGTCATCATCAGCGCCGAGTCGATGCTCGGCGAAAAACACATCGCGCTCATTCGCCTCGATGACGAAGACGGCCTGCTGGCCGATGGCGCGCGGCTCACTTCCACCAGCATGGGCAGCCTGCTGGAAATGATGCTCCCCGGCGGTGATGCCATCTTCGCCAATATCCGTGACATCACCGCCGATCTCAAAAAGATCACCGATCCTCTTGGCAAGGGCGACGCCTCCAAAAAAATCACCGACTCCCTGGCCAACATCGAGGCCTTCACTCAGCAGCTCAAAATCACCTTCACTGGCGACGGCAAAACCCCCGGCTTTGGTCAAAAGATCAATGCCGTGGCCGACAAGCTCGAAGACACCGCCACAGGCATTCAAGAACTCGTCAAAGGCCCCAAGGGCGCGGCGGACAAAGGTCTCGCCAATCGCGCAGACGCCATCCTCGCCAACCTCGAAAGCTTCTCCAAGGAACTCAACGGCACCATCGCAGGCACACCGGATGGCAAGCCCGGCCTGAAGGCACGTATCGAAGAAATCACCACGGATCTCCACCGCATGCTCGCCGGTGGTGAAAACGCCGCAGGCCCCGGTTTGGAAAAGCATCTCGACACCACCATGCGCAAGATCAACACCCTGGTCGAAGAAATGAACACCCTCGTCATCTGGGGCGAGTACATCACTGGCACCCTCGCCGGGAAACCCAGCCGCCTCATCTTTGGCAGCAAATCCAATGAGGTGCCCACCAAGGAGCAGCTCATCGAGCACATGCGCCGCACCCATGACCCCTACCCCGTGCGTATCAAAGAACTCGATTCAGGAGCCAAACCTGCCGCCAGCACTCCCATGCCCCCTGAAAGCGCCACCCCCGAAGAAAAGAAAAAGGGCCTCCTCGAACTCTTCAAACGCCGTGAGTAATCCACAGCCCATCTCCTCTCGCCAAAGCGTTCTGCTCGACGTCGCGCGCCGTCTCAGCAGCACCCAAAATCTGGTCGAACTCGTCGATCACATCCTGCAGCGTTCACGTGAAGTGATGGACTGCGAAGTGTGCTCCATCCTCCTGCCCGATGGCCCCAATGAGGACCTCCTCATCCGCTCCACCCTCGATCACATCAACTCCTTGGAAGTTCGTGTTCCCAAGGGCAAAGGCATCGCCGGTGACGTCTATGCGACCAAAATCACCGTCAACATTGAGGACGCGCTCACCGACCCCCGCCACTTCCGCCCGGCCTCCGACAAGTCCGACCTTGTCACCCGTGCCATGGTCACCATCCCCCTGCTGGATGGCGACCACTGCCTGGGTGTGATGCAGGCGATCAATCCCAATAACGGCGCGGCCTTCACTGCTCAGGACGTCGAAATGTTCGAGACTTTTGGCAGCCTCATCGCGGTGACGCTCATGCGTCTCGAATCACAGAAGAAAGCGATTCTGGAAGCCGAAAACCGGCAGCAGCTTTCACTCGCCACGGAAATCCAAAACTCCTTCCTCCCCGCGCCTCAGGTGCGCCTCGGAAACGTGGCGGTCGAGACCTTCTATGAGCCCGCCAGCGAAGTCGGCGGCGACTTCTATTTCTGGCACCAGATCGACGACGGCAAAATCCTGCTTGGTGTCGGCGATGTCTGCGGCAAAGGCCTGCCCGCAGCTCTCGACATGGCACGCGGCACCACGCTCATCGCCTCCACCGCGCATCTCTGCGTCTCCATGAACCTCGCCGAATGGATGGCGACGTTAAACAAACGTCTTTGTGGCGTGATGAAAGCTGGCCGCTTCATCGCCATCAATGCCATGCTTGTATGCCCAAAGACACGGCGTGTCTGGCTCTGCTGCGCCGGCCTGCCCGGTGCACAAGTGTTTGACGGCAAGTCTTGGAAAGAAGTCCCCGCTCCCGGCAATGCGCCGCTCGGCATTTCATGCGCCGCACGCTATGCAGAGATGTCACTCCCCTTCAGCACCGGCCGCCAGTGGATGCTCTACACAGATGGCATTCTCGAAGTCCAGAACAGCGCCGGCGAATACTTCGAAGACAAAGCCTTCGCCGCCGCCATGCAGCACACCAACGGCGGCGATGGTTTCCTAAACCACCTCGTCGAACAGTGGCACACTTTCGCCGACGACTCGAGCTATCAGGATGACGCCACCGTCCTGACGATCACAGATCATTCGCCACCAGTGGCGGATGAGATCGCCCTCACCTGCCATCCCGACACGCTGCGCCTCGTGCGGGAGTTCATCGAGACATGGTCAGCCTACCATGGCCTGAACGATGAATTCACCGGCCTCCTCATTCTCGGCTGTGATGAGGTCATGAGCAACATCTGCAAATACGCCTACTGCTCCACCAGCACCGAACGTGCCGCCACCTGCCGCATGGAGTCAGGCCCGGACTCCGTTCGCATCCTCATCGAGCATTACGGTGCGGGCATCACCAACGAGGATTTTCAGAAGCTCGTCGCTCCACCCTCGATCGAATGCCGCATCGGCGGCCTCGGCCTCCATGTCATCAGCGAAATTTTCGACCGTGTCGATTTCCGCCGCGAAGAGGGCCGCTCGGTGATTGAATTGGTCAAGTCCGTTTAAGGATTTGAATCTAAGAGTATTCGTATTGACCCTTCCGGCTGATTTGGATAAAACGGCGGCTTAATTCCACCAAATCACATGGAAACACCAACCAAAATCAAGCTGTTCGCAGCCATTGCAATCATCGCCGGTCCCTTCCTCACCTACAACGGTCATCAGGAAAAAGAGCGCCTGGCCAAACTGGAAAAGGAGGGCGTCACGGTGGATGGCATCATCGAAGGAGGGGAGTGGAAGAAAGGAAAGAATAGCAACTACCAGTTTGATGTTTCCTACACCCCGCAAAACGGCACCCCGGTAAAAAAGACCTTCAAAGTCACCTCCAACTATTTCTCCGCCCACGCCAGTGATACCGCTGTCACGGATCCGATGACCAAGGTGCGCTACCTCCCTTCCGCGATTCAAGACAGCGCCATTCTTGTCGGCGGCTCCACAGACTTCACGGCAGGTTTTAACTTGGGCATTGGTGCCTTCGTCGGCGGCTTGATCACGATGGGCATCATGTTTTTCTTGAAGAAGTAGGCCGGCTTGGCCCCGCATGAGCCATCAATCCACGGCGGGAGAAGTCTCCCGCCTTTTTCATGCCCTGCTCCGGCATCCCTCACCTTGACCTCAGATCAGAACACCGCCATGCAATGCGCTCACACTCATGGCTAAAATCCGCATCAAATCCGCCGGCAAGATCATCGCAGGAATCATGCGCTGCATCGGCTCGACTTTGCGCTGGGAGGTGCGGGATGACGCCGGTGTTTTTGATGCCACCCGCAAAGGCTGGATCTGGTCCTTCTGGCACAACCGCATGTTCCTCATCCCATGGCTGCACCATGAGTGGTTCGCCAATGTTCCCGGCACCATCCTGACCAGCCCCAGCGGCGATGGCCAGATCATCGCCGATGTCTGCGCCAGCTTCGGCATCGAAGCCGAGCGCGGCTCAAGCTCCCGGCCCGAGAAAGGCATGAGCGCCCTCATCGCCCTCGCCGCAAAGGCACGTGAAGGCTACGAGATCGGCATCACCCCCGATGGCCCGCGCGGCCCCCTGCATCGTGTACAGCCAGGCATCGTCAAGCTCGCCCAGCTCACCGGCGTGCCCATCATCCCCGTGCACATGCACTACAGCCACGCCATCCAGTTCAAGACCTGGGATGAATTCCTCCTGCCTCTGCCCTTTTCCAAAGTCACCCTCGTCTTCGACAAACCCCATCACATCCCGCGCCGCATGACTGAGGAGGAGTTCGAGCAAAAGCGCCTCGCATTAGAAGATGTGATGCGTTTTGGAACCATCCTTGAAAATCTTCAGCGCTCCCGCTAGCCTCGCGGCATGGAAACGCTCTCCGTCCGTTGCAACCACTGCGGCGCTCCGCTTCAAGTCTCCGACGCCACCCGTTTCGTCACCTGTCAGTTCTGCCACAGCAGCCTGGAGGTGAAGCGCACCGAAAGCTCCATCTTCACCGAGGAAGTCGCCAAGATCGCTGAACACACCGGCAAGATGGCCGAGAGACTGGAAGTCATCACAATCCAAAATGAGATCGAACGGCTCGACCGGGAAAATGCTCACGCGTTGGCAGCCGCTCAAACCGCGCCAGCGACACCCGGAGTGGGAATCGCAGGAGGTTGTGTTCAGGTCATTGGGTTGCTCCTGTTCACTGCCTTCGGTCTGTTTTTTGCCACCTCCACCTCTCAAATGGGCGCTCCATTTATCCTTCCCCTCTTTGGTGGGGGATTTGCCCTCATCGGCGTCATTTCACTCATCGCCGTGATTGCCAAAGCAGCCACAAGCGGTGCCAAGGATGGGCAAGCAAGCAGCTACGAGACCCGCCGTGCTGAACTGGTGCAGAAGCTTGCGGCACTCGCCGAAAAGTAAGTTCCCGCATGCTCCTCGCCTTCTACAAGCCCTTCGACGTCCTCTCCCAGTTCACCCAGGAGCACCCCTCCCACCGCACCCTCGCCGAATTCGGCTTCCCACCAGACGTCTACGCCATCGGTCGTTTAGACCGCGATTCCGAAGGCCTCCTGCTGCTCAGCGACGAAGCTCGCTGGAATGACCGCCTCCTCAATCCCCGCCACGCCCATCCCCGCACCTATCACGCCCAGGTGGACGGCCAGATCACCGATGAAGCGCTGCGCAAACTCCGCTCCGGCATCGACTTGAAGGATTTCCACTCCCTGCCCTGCAAAGCCCAGCGCCTCGACACCGAGCCCGCTCATCCGCCACGAGATCCCCCCATCCGTGTCCGCAAAAACATTCCCACCTCCTGGCTCGAACTCACTCTCACCGAAGGCAAAAACCGCCAGGTCCGCCGCATGACCGCAGCCGTCGGCTTCCCCACCCTCCGCCTCATCCGCGTCAGCATCGGCAGCCTCAAACTCGCCGATCTAGGCTTGCAACCCGGAAAATGGAAGCGCCTGGACGCCGCCGAGGAACGCCAGGTGCTCGCCTGAAGCTCTCCGGCAGTACGATGGGCACTCATGCCCGTCGCCCAGCGTTCCCGCCAGCATCCACGCCTCCCAAGCTAAGACACCACACCGCCGCATCAACGGCAGGGTCCTCCCTCCTCAGCCTTCCGCAAACCCATCCCCTCAGAAACAACCGCCAACCATCGCAAACAACCGCCAACTACGGCAAACTCCCCGTCCCCCACCGCCCCTCCCCCAAACTCCGTCCTTGCGCACCCGCCCCACCATGCCATTTTCCGCGCCCTTTCCCAACCCCCCAGCATGGCACTCATCGTCCAGAAATACGGCGGCACCTCCGTCGGCACTCCAGAGCGTATCCGCAACTGCGCACGTCGCATTCTGGAAACCCAGCGTGCTGGCAACCAAGTGGTCGCCGTGGTCTCCGCCATGTCCGGCGTCACAGACAACCTGATCCGGTTGGCCAAAGAAGTCTCCCCCGAGCGCGAACCCATCGAGCGTGAGATGGACGTCCTCCTCGCCACCGGCGAGCAGACCACCATCGCTCTCACCGCCATGGCCATCAATGCCCTCGGCGGCAAGGCCGTCTCCCTCACCGGCGCACAGGCAGGCATTTCCACCGATGGAGTGCACACCAAGGCCCGCATCGTCAATATCACCCCGGATGCCGTGAAGAAGATGCTCGACGAAGGCAACATCGTCATGCTCGCCGGTTTCCAGGGCGAAACCGCCAGCGGAGAAATCACCACCTTGGGCCGTGGCGGCAGCGACTTGACCGCCATCGCCATGGCCGCCGCCATCAAGGCCGACCTCTGCCAGATCTACACCGACGTGGACGGCGTTTACACCTGCGACCCTCGCGTGGTCAAGACCGCCCAGAAGATCAACGAGATCAGCTACGAGGAAATGCTCGAAATGGCCTCCTCCGGCTCCAAGGTGATGCAGAGCCGCAGCGTCGAGTTTGCCAACAAATTTGGTGTGCGCTTTGAAGTGCGCAACAGCATGAACAACAACCCCGGTACCATCGTGAAAGAAGAATCCCCCGGCATGGAGTCCGTCGTCGTCCGCGGCGTCAGCCTCGAGCGCAACCAGGCCAAAGTCACCATCGACGACGTCGCCGACCGCCCCGGCATCAGCGCCGCCATCTTTGGCGCCATCGCCTCCGCCAACATCACGATCGACATGATCGTGCAGAACGTCAGCTTCGACGGCATCACCGACATCTCCTTCACGCTCAGCGGCGCAGACCTCGCCAAGGCCGAAACCGTGCTCAAGGCCGAACTGCCCGGCCTCGGAGATAAAGCCCAGCTTCGCACCCAGAGCAGCATCGCCAAGGTCAGCGTCGTCGGCATCGGCATGCGCAGCCACAGCGGCGTCGCCGCCAAGATGTTCAAGGCCCTCGCAGACGCCAAGATCAACATCCAGATGATCTCCACCAGCGAAATCAAGACCGCCGTCATCGTCGACGAAGCCGAAGTCGAAAACGCCGCCCGCGTCGTCCACACCGCCTTCGGTCTCGACGCCTGAGATCAACGGCCCCTAATTGAGACAAAGAATCGTTCGTTCCTTGGCCTTCCGGTAGCACCGGCCCAATCCCCACGCATGCGCGACAGCGTCGTGGAACCGGAGCGCAGCGGAGATAGACAGCCAGAGGCTGCCCGAAGGGTGAGCGGAGCGAATCAACGCGTGCGGCAAGCCTAGGCGCGACGCCGCTTTCGCAAGCCGGACAGCAAACTCAGTACAAAGGACTTTCGACGCCCCGCAAAAGCGGTGTCGTCGGAGCAGGCTTGCGCCAAGCACTCAGCCACCGCACGCGATGACACTGGCTCGCATCTAAACCGGCTGGCTTGACACACATGACTGGCACTCCCCTCTCCAGCTCCAACGGAGCTGCGTCATGACGCCCAGGGCCGCTGAGCCTTGGCGAGGTGCCCCTGGGTAAGCACGCCGTCATCATCGGGAAGCAAATCCAGCGCCTCCGCAACACACCACGCCCACCAGCAGCGTCTGCAACGAGCCCCGCTGCACGCCTGCGCCACGGTTCCAACAGACACTCATCACATCGATTTCACTCAACCAACCCCACTAAAAAACAAAACCCCGGATCGCGCCTAAACGCGAAACCGGGGTGATGAAAAAACACCGACGTGGCGGACTACGCGCTGCGCTTCAGGTAATACTGCTGATACACGTTTTCGTTCAGCTTCAGCTTGGCACGGAGGCTGTCCAGAGCGGCAGGTGCGCCGGAGAACTGGATGTTGATGAAGTGGCCGCCTTCGACGTGACGTGGGTTGAAGGGGAACTTGCGTTTGCCCATGTTGTCGATCTGCTCAAGCTTCAGACCGGACTTTTCCATGTCTTTGCTGATCGTGCTGACGAGGGAGTCAACGGTTTCTTCTTTGCCTTTGGTGTCGAGCACGATGAGTGCTTCGTATTTGCGGTTCATAGGTGTGTATTTTCGGGGTTTAAGATTCGGTTTGTCGGTTGAAGACATTCATGGCTGCTTCCAAGCCGCGATCAACAGCAGAAAGCACGGCATCCGCAGCGCGTTGGATCACGATTTGAAGCTCGGTCTGCTCCTCCGTGCGGAATTTCCCCAGCACATGGCCCACCATGCGTTCGCCGGCAGGTCGTCCATTCTCCGGAGAGATGCCAACCTTCAGCCGCGGAAACTCATCTGAGCCAAAGGAGGAAATCATCGACCGGATGCCATTGTGGCCGCCAGCAGATCCACTGGCACGAAAACGCAGACGGCCCAGCGGCAGATCCACATCGTCGTAGACCACCAGCGTTTGCGCCGGTGTAGCTTTGTAAAAATGAGCCACCGCTTGCACAGATCGACCGCTGTCGTTCATGAACGTAAGTGGCTTGAGCAGGTAACCGCCCGTGAATTTCGCCACAAGACCTGACCACCGCTTTTCCTCGCGGAAAGCGGCTCCCATGCGTCTTGCGATTTCGTCCAGCACCATAAATCCAATGTTGTGGCGTGTGTCTCGGTAGGTTTCGCCGGGATTGCCGAGACCCACAATGAGACGCGGCGCGTTCACGCCGCTGCTCGTTGTTTCCGCTCGGGAAGCCACATCTTGGAAAAGGTGCGGAGATTACTTCTTGGCAGCTGGCTTGGCGGCGGCAGCGGCAGGCTTGGCGCCGGCAGCAGGAGCAGCGGCAGCAGCTGGCTTGGCACCAGCAGCAGGAGCGGCGGCAGCGGTAGGCTCGGGCTCGACTTCAACCTTCGGCTCTTCGCACATGACGATGACCACATCACCACCCAGGTGGCAGATGACACCTGCAGGGAAGGTGATTTCGCGGACGTGAATGCCCTGGCCAACTTCGAGACCGGTGACGTCGATCTCGATGCTTTCTGGCAGATCCTTCGGAAGGCAGCGGACTTCGATTTCGTGATGAATGGCTTCCACCAGTCCACCCTGCTTGAGGCCTTTGGCTTCACCGATCATGGCGACAGGCACGTTGGCGTGAATTTCTTCATCAGCAGCAACGGCGTGGAAATCAATGTGAAGGATGCCACCGCGGAGGTAGTCGTGCTGCACTTCCTGCACCAGCGCGAGCTGCTCTTCGGTGGAACCGGCGATCTTCAGCGAGACAAGAATGTTGTCCGAGGCGCTGCCTTCAAGAAGCTTCGAGAAAGTTTTGCCGTGCACCTGGATGCTGGAGGGCTTCACCTTGCGACCATAGAGGGCGGCTGGAATGGTGCCTGCCTTGCGCATGCGTTTGACGGCGCCGGTGCCGGATTGGGTGCGGACTTCTGCCTGGAGATCGAGAATTTTAGCCATGGTCGGGGTTCCTCACTGGAGGAGATTAAGTTTTGGAAAAAGGGCGCGGAGAATACACGCCTACCCCCGCGTGTCAAACAGGGATGTGACAGACTCGTTCCCGTGGATGCGGGCAATGGCCTGCGCCAGCAGGGGGGCGATGTCCAATGCGGTGACTTTATCTCCCGTTGCCTGCGGGGTCGAATTCGTGGCCAGCAGCTCAACAATCGGCGATTTGGCGATGCGATTCCGGCCTTTCTCACCCAGCACGGCGTGCGACACACCGGCATAAATCTTTTTCGCCCCGTGCTTCAGCAGCAGGTCGGCGGCCGCAGTCAGCGTCCCGGCCGTTTCAGTCAGGTCATCCACCAGAAGAACATTTTTCCCTGCCACGTCGCCAATGACACTGTGCGCCTCCACCTCTTCGGCACTGACACGATTTTTTGCCACAATCGCCATCGGAGCACCCAGCGCCTTGGCAAAGGCATGCGTCATTTTGATGCCGCCCACGTCAGGAGATACCACCACAAGATCGCTGATTTCACGCTCGCGAATGGTCTTCATCAACACGGGAGCCGCATACAGATGATCCACTGGAATGTCGAAGAAACCCTGAATCTGCCCGGCGTGCAGATCCACCGTGAGCACCCGGTTCACCCCGGCGGCCACCAGCAGGTTCGCCACCAGCTTCGCTGTGATCGGTACCCGCGGGCGGTCTTTACGATCCTGGCGCGCATAGCCGAAGAACGGCAGCACTGCGGTGATTCGGTTGGCGCTCGCACGGCGCACGGCATCCACCATGATGAGCAGTTCCATCAGGTTCTGGTTCGTCGGCGGACAGGTCGGCTGCACAATAAAAACATCACCGCCGCGGATGTTCTCATGGATTTGCACGAAAGTCTCGCCGTCCGGAAACGTGGTCAGCTCCGCGGCACAGAGGGCCATGTTCAGGTTTTGGGCAATCGACTTCGCCAGCGTCGGGTGGGCGGAGCCGCTTA
Organism: Prosthecobacter sp.; assembly: GCF_044373815.1. GTDB lineage: Bacteria > Verrucomicrobiota > Verrucomicrobiia > Verrucomicrobiales > Verrucomicrobiaceae > Prosthecobacter. The sequence goes on from NZ_JBIPNG010000025.1 coordinate 27,642, forward strand.
AGATCTTCAGGCTTTCATTCATGGGGCGCGGAGTTAGGCGAGTCTGTCACAGAAATCAACCCATCGCGTCATTCCGTGCCTCAATGCTTGTGCTTCGAGACAACTTCTCGTACCTCTGGAGGTAAATCTGCTACTAAATTGGCCTCCTCTTCCCTAGCCCAGTCATGAGTGATTCCTCCAATCCCACCCCTCCGCCGAAGACCACCGGCGGTGGCTGGCGCTGGGAACCGCCCACACCGGCGGAATTGCAGGAAATTCTGCCCCAATATGAAGTTCACATGCTCGTCGGCCGTGGCGGCATGGGTGCCGTCTACAAAGGCCTTCAGCTCAGTCTGGATCGCGCCGTCGCCATCAAACTGCTCCCACCCGCCATCGAACGGCAGGATCTTGCCTTTGCCGAGCGCTTCAAAAACGAAGCCCGCCTGATGGGCCGCATGAATCATCCCGCCATCGTCAGCGTGTATGATTTCGGCCGCACTACGGACGGCCAGCTCTACTTTGTCATGGAATACGTCGATGGCACCGACGTCCAGCGCATGATCGCCCGCGAAGGCAAGCTGCCCCCCGAGCACGCCCTCGCCATCACCGCGCATTTGTGCGATGCCCTCGGCTACGCTCACAAGCAGGGCATCGTGCATCG
>NZ_JBIPNG010000699.1:0-2510 GCF_044373815.1 Prosthecobacter sp.
GGCGGCGGAGTTTTTGACGAAGCCGCATGAGGAGCCCTTCTTCCTGGCCTGCGGCATCGTGAAGCCGCACACGCCTTGGTACGTGCCTCAGGAGTACTTCGATCTCTTCCCGCCCGGGAGCATCACTATGCCTAATCTGGCTGCCGATGAAAGCGCGGGGCTGCCTGAGTCTGTGCGCGAAAAAACGCACAAGACCGAGGCGGAGCTGATTCAGAGGCGCAAGGAATTGATCTCGGCCTATCTCGCCTCCTCACGCTATGCGGATGATTGCGTGGGGCGCATTCTGAAGGGCCTGACCGATGGCCCCAATCGTGAGCATACGATCGTCGTGATCTGCGGCGACAACGGCTATGAATTTGGCGAAAAGCACAACTGGTCCAAGGGCAGCCTGCGCGAAGGCTCAGCCCATGTGCCCCTTATCATCTCGGGGCCAGGGATTGCCGCGCAGCAGACCTGCACCCATCCAGTCAGCCTGCTGGATCTTTACCCAACGCTCGTGGAACTGGCCGGACTGCCCGCCAAGGCTGGCCTCGATGGCGTGAGCCTCATGCCACTGCTCAAAAATCCTGCGGCGGCTTGGGAGCGCCCGGCACTCACCACCGCTGGCTTCAAAAACCACGCGCTGCGCAATGACCGCTGGCGCTACATCCGCTATGCAGATGGTGTGGAGGAATTGTATGACCACACCACTGATCCTCTGGAGCGCAGCAACCTCGCCACCAAGCCGGAATCTGCCAAGATCAAAGCCGATTTGCAGCAGTGGCTGCCGAAGCACGATGAGCCGCGCAATCCGGACTCCACGGGTGGCAAAGGGGAGGATTGAAACTTTGAATGCATTATCGTCATGAAAAATCTGCTGCCAGTCTTCTGTCTTTTCGCGCTGTGTGTCTCACTCCGTGCAACGCCACCCAACATCATCTTCATCCTCGCCGATGACTTAGGCTGGGGGGATCTGCACTGCTATGGGCATCCATATGCGAAGACGCCGAACCTGGACAAGCTGGCTGCGGAGGGCACACGCTTCACGAAGTTTCATGCCACGGGTGTCACGTGCTGTCCGGCGCGCACGGGGCTGATGACGGGGAAGTTTCCCGCCACGTTTCAGAAGTATCCTGCCAGTTATGGGTTCGGCAGTCGCGTCACCGTCACGGAGCTGCTGAAGAAGAATGGCTATGCCACCGGGCACTTCGGCAAATGGCACATCGGCACCGTGCTGGAGCCGGGGACGTATGGGATTGATGTGATCGGTTCCGACCAGGGTGCTACGGGTAAACACCGCCAGCTCGATGACAAGCGCGGACGTGACGCACCGATGTATGACCAGGCGATCAGCTTCATCGAAAAGCACACGGAGGGGCCGTTTTACATCAACATCTGGGACCACATTTCGCATCATCCCATCCATCCCACTCAGGCAGTCCTAGATGCGTTTGGCCCGCTGGAAATGGACGAATCGAAATTCACGCCCGCGATGCAGGAGAAATTTGAGACCTGCAAAAAACTCGGTGGCGATCCCACCGCACACCTGCGGGCTTTTCTCGCGGACGTGAAGTCGATGGATGATGAAGTCGGGCGCCTGTTGCAGAAGCTTGATGAGCTTGGACTGCGCGAGAACACGCTGGTGGTTTTCTCCAGCGATCAGGGCGCGGCGCCGCTGCGAGATACGGAAGGTGCGGACGCGAAGCCCAAGAAGAAACTCAAAGGGCCAGCCGGCAGCGACATCGACGCCATCCGACTCAACGCGATGGGCTATGCAGGGCCGAACTTTCGCGGCGGAAAGCACACCGATCTCGAAGGCGGTGTGTGCGTGCCCTTCATCGCCCGCTGGCCCGCCAAAGTGCCTGTGGGTCGTGTGGACGAGCAGTCGGTGATCAGCGGCGCGGACTGGCTGCCTTCGCTTTGTGCCCTCGTGGGCATTTCCATCAACGCGGCGGATTTCGATGGAGAGGATTCATCGAAGGCGCTGCTCGGCGGTGTGCATGTGCGCAGCAAGCCTCTGTTCTGGAAGACGAATAGCGAGCGGAGCGATCCCACAATACTCGCGGACAACTGGAAGCTCCACAGTTCAAACCGGCGTAATGGCGAGGTCACGCTCTACGATCTGGCCACGGATCCGGGCGAGAAAACGAATCTGGCGGACAAACAACCCGAGGTTTTGAAGCGCCTCAAGGATCAGCTCGCTGCATGGACGGCTGCGCTGCCGAAGACCTACGAGCATGGCGATGACAAAGGCGATTGAGCGCTGGTGCGGAGATAAGACGCAGAAGGTGACCACGTTTCACCAGCCACCAAGAGCCCCCAGCAAAACGCGCGAGCATTGGCGAAAGAGTACCGATCTGGCTTCGTGAAGTACACGGCGCAGCCCAACCACGCACATGAAGATTCCTTTCATCACTCTGCTTTCCCTCCTCGTCTTTTTGATTTCGTCCTTGGCCGCGAAGCAGCCGAACGTCGTCATCATCCTCGCGGATGATCTAGGTTATGGCGATCTCGGCTGCTATGGGCATCCG